>JAWOIR010000027.1:0-16950 GCA_046484545.1 Anaerolineales bacterium | reverse complement strand
GGAAGGCAACCTTATCGCCATCCTGGATTTGGAACAACGGAGCGCGGTCGCAGCCGCCCAGGCATTTGACTTCTTCAAGGGTGATTAAGCCATCGGGTGTGGTCTCGCCTACTTTGATGCCGAGGTTCTCGCACAGGGATTCCATAAACTCGTCTGCGCCGCGCAGGGCGCAGGGCAGGTCGGTGCAGACTTGCATACGGTATTTGCCGGCCTTTTCGTCATGATACATGGTGTAAAAGCCGACAATCGCGGCCACCTCGGTCACGTCCAGTTCGAGCATGGCTGCAATTTCCTGCATCGACTCTTTCTGGATATAGCCCCCCTCGCGCTGGGCGAGGTAGAGCAATGGCATGACCGCCGAGCGTTTGACGGGATATTTGGCGAAAATCGCCTGGATTTCTTCTGGATATTTTTCTGCCAGCATGGATTCTCCAAGAATGCGCTTGCTTTAAAAGTGAACCGCAAAGACCGCGAAGGACGTAAAGTTAAAATGTAATGGAACGGCTCAATTCTGCATTCATCATTACTAAAATCTGAATTTCGTTAACGGTCAATATCGCCCAACACAATATCAATTGAGCCAATAATCGCCACCAGGTCAGCAACAAAATGTTCCTTCGACAGACGCGGCAGGACTTGCAGGTTATCGAAAGACGGGGTGCGGAAGTGGACGCGGTACGGCTTGGGGCCGCCGTCGCTCTCCAGGAAGCAGCCCAACTCGCCGCGCGGGGATTCAGTCGCAGCGTAGACCATGCCCTTCGGCGGGTTGAAGCCCTCCGTCCACAGTTTGAAGTGGTGTATCAAGGCTTCCATGCTGGTGCCGATTTCCGAGCGCGGCGGCGGGACGAATTTGTAGTTGTTTGAGCGCACCGGGCCAAGTGGCAGTTTGTCCATTGCCTGTTGGATGATGCGAATCGTCTGGCGCATTTCTTCGATGCG
Organism: Anaerolineales bacterium; assembly: GCA_046484545.1. Lineage (GTDB taxonomy): Bacteria > Chloroflexota > Anaerolineae > Anaerolineales > Villigracilaceae > UBA8950. Next base: position 16,011 of record JAWOIR010000027.1, on the reverse strand, counting down.
CACCAGGTAGCGAGCGTAGACATCGCCCTCGGTACGGGTCGGCACGTCGAAATCGTATTGCTCGTAGCCGGAATAGGGCGCGAACTTGCGCAGGTCATAATCCGGGCCGGAGGCGCGCAGGGTGGCGCCGGTCAGGCCCCAGTTGATGGCTTCCTCGCCGGAAATTACGCCGATACCCAGGCAGCGGTCGAGGAAGAGCGGATTCTTCGTCAGCATCGCTTCGTATTCATCAATCCGCTTGGGCATGATTTTGAGAAAGTCGCGCACCGCCGTCTCGAACTCGACCGGCACATCGCGCCAGACGCCGCCAGGGCGGATGTAGGTGGTCATCATGCGCTGGCCGGAAACCAGTTCCATGATGTCGAGAATCTGTTCGCGCTCGCGAAAGCAGTACAAGAAGACCGACATGGCCGCCACATCGAGAGCGGCTGTCCCGAGCCAGACCAGGTGCGACTGGATACGGGTCAGTTCGGCCAGGATAACGCGAATGGCCTGGGCGCGTACGGGAACGTCCAAACCGACCAGTTTTTCAATCGCCAGGCAGTAGGTGAAGTTGTTGCCGACCGTATTCATGTAGTCCATGCGGTCGGTCATCACCTCGGCCTTCTGATAGGTCTTGGATTCCATGTTTTTCTCGATACCGGTGTGCAGGAAACCGATGTCTGGCACACAATTGACAACGGTTTCGCCGTCCAGTTCGAGCAGCAGGCGCAGGACGCCGTGCGTGGAGGGGTGCTGCGGCCCCATGTTCAAGAGCATGGTTTCGCCGCTAAAAGCGCGTTCCGAAAACAGGTGGCGGAGTTCTTCCAGGGAGACTTCCTGAATCTGGGTCATCTGCATTACTCCTTGGGGGCGGGCTTGCGCACCTGGATTTCGTCGAAATTGAAGGTGTACTGCGGCTCTTCGTAGCCGAGGGGGTAATCTTTACGCTGCGGGTGTCCCTGCCAGTCGGCGGGCATCAGGATGCGGCGCAGGTCAGAATGGCCTTCAAATGTAATCCCGAACATATCGTACACTTCGCGCTCCTGCCAGTTGGCGTTGCGATAAACCGATTCGATGCTCGATAGGGACGGATTAATACCTGGGACCGGTGCGCGCACGAGTAAAGTCAGTTTTTGCGTCAGGGAGCGGAAAATATAGGCCACATGAAAACGTGGATGTTCTTCGGGCCAATAATCAACCGCGGTAACACAGACCAGGAAATCAAAGTCGAACTCGTCATGAATCAGGTGCGCCGCGTCGAGAATTTTCTCCGCCGGGACGATGACGCTGGTTTCCCCGGCGTGTTCGCTGGTCGAGCCGCCGAAGGTATCCAACAGTCGCTGCTGGTAATTTTGCAAAACTTCGCTCATGGTTAAGCCCAGTCTTTCAATTTTTCGCCGCGCACTTTTTCGTGCAGGGTGACGATTCCGTGAATCAGGGCCTCCGGGCGTGGCGGACACCCGGCCACATAGACATCTACCGGTACAACCTCGTCAACGCCCTGGACAATGGCGTAATTGTTGAAGACCCCGCCGCAGGAGGCGCAATCGCCCATGGCGATGACCCATTTCGGGTCGGGCATCTGGTCATACAGGCGGCGCAGCACCGGGGCCATTTTGCGGCTCACACGCCCGGCCACAATCATCAGGTCCGACTGGCGCGGGCTGGGGCGCATCAGTTCCATCCCAAAGCGGCTCATATCATGATTCGCCGACTGGGCCGACATCATCTCGATGGCGCAACAGGCCAGTCCAAATAACATTGGCCACATGGCGTTGGTGCGGCTCCAGTTAATCAGTTCTTCCAATTTAAGGGTGGCAACACCCATATTGCCAAGTTTTTGCTCTAATCCCATTCCATGCCTCCTTTTTTCCACTCGTAGATGAACCCGATAAGAATAGGAATGTTGAAGATGACCATGACCCAGAATCCATACCAGCCCAGGTCGCGGAAGGCAATCGCCCAGGGCAGGAAGAATATCACTTCGATGTCAAATAAGATGAAGAGAACGGCAATCAGGTAAAAACGCACCGGAATACGGCGCGTTCCAGGCCCAATCGGGGTCATGCCAGACTCATAAGGCATAAGTTTTTTTGCGGTTACTCGCTTGGGGCCGAACAATCCTCCCAGCACAACCGCAATCACCGCAACCAGGGCAGTGACCAAAATCATCGTCGCAATTGCGGCATATTCAAGCAACATAGACAACTCCAATAGGATTTAATGCAATGCCCTCAAGGGCAGTAAAAGTATAACATAGGGGCAATGACATTTAGACAAAACAAGTATTACATGTCCTATTATAAACGTGCTTTTTCTCACTTTCTCGTTGTGCGCTTGAGTTTTAGAATATAGGGATGATTATCAGTACTTCACGAAAGTGAAAGAATTTCCGATTTTTGGTGTGTGTAGCGAGCGTACGTCCGCTACACACACCAAAAATCGGGCTCCTTGCAGAATATTCGTACTCTACTGATTATAACAAAACAAGATAAATATCAGAATCTCCCATTATTTAGGAGGAACTCACAGTGTTTCACGCACTTGTCAGTATCAAACAAGTCCCCGATACAACCAACATCCGTATCGACCCGGAAACCAATAATCTTATCCGGCAAGGTGTTCCAACAATCTTGAATCCATATGACGCCCATGCTGTCGCCGCGGCGGTGGAATGGAAGCGCAAACTGGGTGGCAAGGTTACGATTATCACCATGGGTCCGCCCTCGGCTGTCACCTCCTTGCGCGAGTGCATCGAGATGGGCGCCGACCGAGCCATCCTGATTTCAGACCGCAAATTTGCCGGCGCCGATACATGGGCAACATCCTATGTCCTGACCTCGGTCATTCAAGCCGTTCACGAGGAAGAGCCCATCGACCTGATTTTCTTTGGCAAACAGGCCATCGACGGTGATACCGCCCAGGTTGGCCCGGGCGTTGCCGTGCGTATGGATTTGCCGGTTGTCACCTATGCGGTCAAGATTCGCGAGGTCAACCTGGATGGGAAGTTTGCCATCATCGAGCGCAAAACTGAAAAGCACACAGAAGTTATCAAGGTCAAACTGCCCGCCGCGCTCACTTGCGAAAAAGAAATTGCCGAAATCCCCTACGCCTCTCTGCCAGACCTGGTCTATTCGCTACGCTATGAACCCGAACTGTGGACGACCGAAGGCCCCATCGAGTTCGACCCGGCCCAACTTGGGCTGAAAGGCTCTCCGACCACTGTCTTCAAGACCGGCACACCAGAAAAACACAAGGCTGGCGAAATCTTCAAGACAGCGGAAGTCGGCGTGGAAGCGGCTGTCAAATCCGCATTCGACCAGATTGTGCAGGTTGAGGGTGTGGCCTCAATGTTAGGAGTTCAGAAATGATACGGCGATTTTGGGTTTATATCGAACAGGAAAGCGGCAAAGCCCACCAGGTTTCCTGGGAACTTTTGGGCGTTGCCCGCAACCTGGTTAATGATATTCAAGACGAACTGGAAGCGAGCGGCGATACGGCCCTGGTCGAAGGCGTCCTGATTGGACACCAGGTCGACGCTGTCGCCCAGGAAGCCCTGCACTACGGTGCGGACACCGTCTATGTCGTCGACGACCCGGCGGCCAAGCATTATCTCAACAAGCCCTATACCGAAGTCTTTTCCGCGCTGGTGCGCAAACACGAGCCGGAAGTCATGCTGGTTGGTGCGACCACCCTCGGACGCGACCTGGCTGGCGCAGTCGCCACCAACGTCGGCACCGGCCTGACCGCCGACACCACCCACCTGGCAATGGGTTCTCCCAAAGAAGGCCAGCCCAAATTACTGATGGCGACCCGCCCGGCTTTTGGCGGCAACGTCATCGCCACCATCCTGTGCCGCAATCACCGACCGCAAATGGCGACTGTGCGTCCGCGCGTTTTCTCGATGCCGGAACGATTGGAAGAAGTCAGTGGTAAGGTTGTCAAGGAAGACATCGCTATCACGCCTGAAATGGTGAACGCTGAAATCGTCGAGATTCTGTCCGGCAAGGCTGCCGCCGTCAACATCGAATATGCCGATGTCATCGTCGCAGGCGGACGCGGCCTGGGCGGCGCCAAAGGCTTTGAATTGCTCGAAGAACTGGCCGAGGAACTGGGCGGCGTGGTCGGCGCAAGCCGCGCCTGTGTGGATGCCCACTGGATTACCTACGAGTATCAGGTCGGACAGACCGGAAAAACCGTGCGCCCCAAACTGTATATCGCCGCCGGGATTTCCGGCGCAATTCAGCACAAAGTCGGCATGCAGGAATCAGACTTTATCCTGGCTATCAACCGCGACCCGAATGCCCCGATTTTTGACGTTGCCACGATGGGCATTGTCGGCGACCTGTACGAAGTCATCCCGGCGATGGTGAAAGAAATCCGGGCGCGCAAAGAGGCAAATCATGGCTAACCAAGAAAAACTCACTTTTGATGTCATCGTCGTCGGCGCGGGGCTGGCCGGCGCTACGGCAGCAGTTATGGCGGCCCGCGGCGGGTTGAACGTCGCCCTGATTGAGCGCGGACCGGCCCCCGGCAGCAAGAACTACTTTGGCGGCGCGCTTTATACTCATTCGCTGGTCGACATCTACCCAGACTTCTTCGAGCGCAACCCGCCGCTCGAACGCCCCGTTACCGAAACCGGCTTCTGGATGCTATCCAAAGACGGCATGGTACGTGCCACCGTACAGGGCGGCAAAATCAACAGCGACCCCATCGATGCCTTTGTCGCCATGCGCGCCAAATTCGACGCCTGGTGGGCCGAACAGGCCAAAAAGGAAGGTGTCTTCCTGATTACCAAAACCGTGGTCGAGGATTTCATCCGTGAAGGCGAGAAAGTCGTCGGCGTCGTGACCGACCGCCCGGATGGCGAAATCCACGCGCCGGTGGTGATTGTCTGCGAGGGCGTCAATAACCTGCTGACCCAAAAACTCGGCCTGATTAAGCACGATTTCAAGGGCGAGAAAACGGCCCTGGCGGTCAAACAATTGATTTCACTGCCCGCCGAGACCATCAACACCCGCCTAGGTCTGCACAGCAAAGAGCAGGGACTGGCGATTTCAGTCGTCGGTGATGTCTCGATGGGATTACCCGGACTGGGCTTCCTGTACACCGGCACCGACTCCATCTCCGTTGGCGTCGGCGTCACCCTTGACGCGCTGACCGAATCCGGAATCAAGCCTTACGAACTCTTGCAGCGCTACCTCAACCATCCCATGATTGCCCCGCTGATTGCCGGCGGCCAATTGATGGAATATGGCGCGCACCTGATCCCCGAAGGCGGTTGGAGCACGATGCCCAAACTATACACCGACGGAGTCATGATTGCTGGCGACGCCGCTTCGATGGTCAATGCCATGCACTGGGAAGGTACCAACATGGCGATTACGGCAGGCAAAGCTGCCGGTGAGACCGCTGTCGAGGCCCACAAGAAGGGCGATTTCTCGGCCAGCACACTCTCGGCCTATCGGAAGCGACTCGACAATACCTTTGTGATGAAAGACCTGCACCAGTACCGTAACATGGCGCGCTTCCTGCACACGCACCCCGATTTCATGGACATTTACCCCAACTTCGTCAACGACGCGCTGGGCATGTTCTTCACCGGGTTTGGCAAGCCGAAGAAAAAACTTTATAGCGATATCTTCAAGTCACTGACCAATCGCCGACCCCTGCTGAAAGTCGCCGGAGATATGATTTCTTTCGGCAGGACCATTATGGGTATCTAAACGAAAGGCAAAATCTGATGACTCAAACCAAGACACCCCCCACCAACGACCTGCCCGAAGTCTACATTGACGACATCCTGATGTCGCTCAAGTATTTCGCGGACGAGCACGAAGCCCACCTGAAAATCATCGACCCGCAGGTGTGTATGGATTGCAAAGACAAGCCCTGCATTCAGTTTTGTCCGGTTGGCGCGTATCGCACCCAGGACGGCGGCACGGTGCAAATCGCCTTCCAGAGTTGCATCGAGTGCGGCACCTGCCGGGTGATGTGCCCGCCCAAGAATGTCTTCTGGAAACTGCCGCGCGGCGGATTCGGCGTTGCCTACAAGTTCGGCTAAAAATCAAGAAAGTACCGCGAAAAAGCCTGTTGGGTCGATGTAAGTCGACCCAACAGGCTTTTTCGCGTCTTATCCTGTTTCAAAGAGATTTATTCCAGTTTTTCCAGTTGCTCGTGTTTCTTCTTCCGCGAGCGCAACGTAATCGGCGCATCGAGATAACGCTGGATGGATTCCCTGGTCAGCGTCGGCTCGTAATAGTCGCGCATCATTTCGAGGATAGAGATGCGCTCGCCGCTGTAACGCTCCAGAGTGACATCCTGTCCGGCTTGCACTTGTCCCTCATTCAGCACGCGGCAATAAAAGCCCGGACGTTCCGAGTGGCGGAATCGTTTGGCAAATGGCGGGTCTTCCATGCGCCCGGCCAGGGTTCCGCATGGGATGCGCGGAGCCGTTACCTGGAGAATCGTCTCACCGATGTGCAGGATGTCGCCAACCGCAAAATCGGCGCAGGCCAGCCCAGCGATGGTCAGGTTTTCGCCGAAAGTACCGGGAGCCAGTTCGCGCCCCAGTTCCGCCGCCCACCAGTCGTAGTCCAGCGAGCCATAGACATAAATCGCCTGGTCGGGGCCGCCGTGATTCTTTTTGTCGCCGATAAAATCGCCGGGTAGTCCGTCCCGGCTGATTTGCACCGCGCCAGAGATTGGCATTTTGAAAATGCCGGTTTGCTCGGTCTTGCCGGGGCGTGTCAAGGTCTGCTCCTGGCCGATGTTAATGCTGATGAGTTTCATGCTTAATTCTCCATTTTAGGCTCACTGATATTTGCCATAAAGAAGGCCGCATTTTGGGATGTGAGCGCGCCACAAACGCGCGCGCTCACATCCCAAAATGCGGGAACTTATCACGAAAATTCCCAAACAACCCAATTATAGCCCCGAAATCGTGTAATCTGGCATGATATACTCGAAATTATCCAGAAACCTTTTAATCCTGGCAGGGTTATTACTCTCAGACTTCTGCCGGTAGAAAGACAAACTGCATGGCCGAAGAAAAAAGCAGCGAAGAGCAGCAAATCCTGGCCCGCGCCTCCCAGGGCGACCGCGACGCCTTCGGAATGCTCTATGAGCGCTACGTTGACCGCATCTTCAACTACATCTACTATCGTACCGGCAACGTGGACGACGCCCAGGACCTGACCGCGCGCGTATTCCAGCGAGCGATGAACCACATCGTCAACTATGTCGACCGCGGCGTACCGTTTTCAGCCTGGTTGTATCGCATCGCCCATAACCTGGTCGCCAACTGGCACAGGGACCGTTCGCGGCGACAGGAAATCCCGATTACCGAGACGCCCATTGTCGCCAAAGACCCGCACCCCGAAGTCTCGCTGGTGCAAAACCAGGAAAAGGAAGCCCTGCTCAAGTTGATTCGCGGCCTGCCCGCCGAACGCCAAACTTTGCTCATTCTGAAATTTGTCGAACATCTCTCCAACGCTGAAATTGGCGAAATCATGGGACGCAGCGAAGGCGCTGTGAAAAGTTTGTACCACCGCACACTGACCTCTCTGCGCGAGCAGGTCGAAAACACAATCGATTTTGACTAACTTTACAGGAGACCAAAATGATTCGTATTGTTACCGACGGCGCCGCCGACATGCCCCTGAAATGGCTCGAAGAATTCGATATTAATGTTATCCCCATCAACATCCATTTTGGCGAAAAAACCTACCTGCAAAATGTAGACCTCGACCGCGATGGATTCTACCAACTGGTAGATGAAACCCGAAAAATACCCAAAACCTCCCAGCCAACCCCGCACCAGTTCACTGAATTTTACAAACAAGTTGCCGAAGCGGGCGATACCATCATCTCCATTCACATCACCAGCAAACTTTCCGGCACGTATGAATCCGCCGTCGCCGCCGCCCGCGAACTGAAAGACACCTTCAACGTCATCCCCTTCGACTCAATGTGCGGTTCGGTTGGCATCGGAATGCTCTGCCGTGAAGCCCGCCTGGCCGAGCGCGAGGGACTGGGTGTTGAAGACATCATCAAACGCATCGAAGGCCTGCGCGAAAAAATTGATGTTTACCTGACCCTCGATACCCTCGAATATGCCCGCATGAGCGGCCGCGTCGGCGCCATGCAAGCTGCCCTGGCCTCCCTGCTGAACGTCAAGCCGATTGCCACCCTGGGCGATGGCGTTATCAGCATCACCGAAAAAGTGCGCACCCGCAGCGCATCCATCGAACGGCTGATTAATATGGCCAAAGACAAAGTTGGCGACAACCCTATCAACCTGGCGGTTGTCCATGCCCGCGACCCCAAATCGGGCCAGGCCCTGCTCGATAAAGCCCTCGGCGACCTAAACGTCAAAGAATCCGACTTGGTCGACCTCTCTATTTCAATTGCCGCCAACCTCGGCCCCGGCACGGTCGGCCTGATTTTCTATCCCGTAAGTGAGTAAGCAACCATGCAGAATGAACAAGACAGGCTCGAAAACCACTTGGCACAAGCCTTTCAGCGTGTTCAACCCTCCCCGGCCTTTCTCAACACTGTGCGCGGCCACATCCAGATGCGCACGCCGCTGGTGATGGTCGAACAAATGTCGCGCCAGCGACGCGAAATCCTGATAACCCTGGGCGGGGTACTCTCCGCCAGCCTGCTCATCCTTACCCTCGCGCGCGTCATCTACTACTTGCTGGGCCGCTCGAAGCAACCCGCCTAACCTCGCGCCCAAAGGAAAAAGGCCGCGTCATCATTCTGGCGCGGCTTTTTTGTACCGCCGTCTGTAGGCGGTAATTTGGTACAATCACGCCCATGATAAAAGCTCTGCTCTTTGACTTCGACGGCCTGATACTCGACACCGAAACCCCCGAATACCTGGCCTGGCAAACCGTCTATACCGAATTCGGCCAAACCCTTACGTTGGAAGATTGGGGACAAATCGTTGGCGGGACGGCGGCCTCCGATTTCCATCCGGTCGCCCATCTCGAGGCATTAACCGCCCGCTCGCTCGCGGACTTTGACCTCGAATCCCGTGTCCGAACCGAATCCATGCGGACGATTTTGGCTGCCAAACCGCGCCCCGGCGTGCTCGAAACCCTCGAAGCGGCCCAACGCCTCGGCCTGCGCCTGGCAATCGCTTCCAGTTCGCCGCACGCGTGGGTTGACGGTCATCTGCAACGCCTGGGGTTGTTCCACATTTTCGAAACGGTGCAGTGCAGCGACGACGTATCCCGAACCAAGCCCGAGCCGGAACTCTTCCTGGCTGCGAAAAACAGGCTGGGGGTAGCCGCGAACGAAGCCCTCGTCTTCGAAGATTCCCCCAACGGTGTGTTGGCCGCCAATCGCGCCGGGATCCGCGTGGTCGCCATTCCCAACCCCGTCACCCAACATCTCAAATTTCCCCCGGCCAGCCTAACCCTCAAAGAAATGTCTGACCTGCCGCTCGAAGAATTGATGCAAAAACTGGCCTGATTTGCGTTTTTTCAGCCCAAAAGGTGACAGTCATTAACTGTCACCTTTTTTTGTTTAGTACCTGCGGTTACTTGACAGCAAACTGTAATGCGAGTAATAATGTCCAAAATGTTATATTAGTTGTGTTCTCTGATGTTTGCCGTAAAGAAGGCCGCATTTTGGGGTGTGAGAGCGCGTACACGCTCTCACACCCCAAAATGCGGGGGCTTATCACGGGAATCCCAAAGAGCCATTTGATGAGTAAAAAGTGTTATTTTGAATTGCGCTGAATTCGCAGCGCAGCAGAAATCAACCAGCAGGGGGAAAGATTTTCAGAAAGGATGAGCAAGATGGCAAAAAAAGGAAACCCGCCACGCCCGATTATTTGGATACTTGTTATCGGTCTGGCGCTTTCTGCCTGCAACCTTCCCGCGATTGCCCTCGACCCCACCCCCACCCCGCATGTTGGCGAACCACCGGTGATGCTGACCCTGTTCGTCTCTCTCGACGGCGTCGACTCCAACGATTGTCTGAGCGAAGAAACTGCCTGTCGAAGCCTTTGGGAAGCAATTCGCAAATCCAGTCCATACAGCACCATCAATATCGGCCCAGGCGAATTCAGCAACACATCCGGGGTAGCTTGGACAATATCGCACGCCCTGACCATTCGCGGAGCCGGGCGCGACCAGACAACCCTTATCTCCGAGCGCGCCACTGTCAACGTAATGGTTTCGCGCGGCGTCGAAGTCACCATCTCTGACCTGACCCTGGGGCGGACTCCGGGCGTCGAAGACAGTCACGGCGCCGGGCTGGATGTCCGCAACCGTGATGCGGTGGTTACGCTTGAAAATTGCCGCGTCCGTGAAACTTTCAGAGGCATTATGCTCATTTCCGGTCGCCTGACCGTGCGAAATTGTATTATAGAGGAGAATGTCAACGGGATAAGCATCCAGACAGATGGTAACCTGACCTTGGATGATTCAGTCGTTCGCAACAACTCGCACACATCTGGCTCTGCACTGTTCAACGGTGGTGCGGCTCTCATAGAGAACACTCATTTTGAAAACAATGGCAGGTCGAGCGGGGGCGCTGCCAGTTCGACCATCAATACCGGCGGGCAACTGGAGATGAACGGCGGGCACATCGCCAACAACAACGGCGACGGCATTTTCATATCAGGCGGCGAAGTTATCCTTACCGGCGTTACGGTGGATAACAATTCCCGCACCGGCATTTGGCATGTCGAAGGCGTGACCGAGATATGGTCGAGCACGATTCGGAACAACGCCGCTTACGGTATTAACGTGGGCGGCCGCTCCGGCATATCCGATTTTGGAATTGTGCGCATTCGTAACTCGGCCCTGATCGGCAACGGGGCGAGCGGCCTACGATTAGACGGCGGGCAGGTGCACGTCCAAAATAGCACCATCAGCGGCAACCAGGGCTCCTCATCCGGCGGCGGCGGGGTCTGGCAATATGGCGGCTCTTTGTTCCTGCTCGATTCAACCATAGCCTTCAATATCGGACATGGCCTGCAAGGCAATGTCAGCGGCGCGGGCGGGCCGACGGTTACCACTGTCCGACGCTCAGTCATAGCCTTGAATACCGGCGATGAATGTTCTATCGACCCGCGTGTTTCGATATCCCTGGGCACCCCGGATATGTATGTCTGCTCAGAGGACTGGACTCAGGCAACCCTCGGTCTGGGCAGCCTGACCGAAGAAGCCGGGACATTTGTTCACCCCATCCTGGCGAGCAGCCCGCTGATTGATGCTGGAGGTCCGGCAACGGTCTGTCCGCCCAACGACCAACGAGGATATCCCCGCCCAATCGGTACGACCTGCGATGTGGGCGCATATGAGTTTGGGGCGACCTTAATGGCAATTGTCGCCGAGACATCCGAACCGCAAACGCCCGAAGCCATCACCACGCTTGCGCCAACCGAGACCCCACAGTTAATCGTCATCTGGACAGATACCCCCACCCTGCCCAGTGTGCCGTTGTTCACTTTTGACCAGAACGCCAACTGCCGGCGCGGCCCCGGCACGGCCTACAGCGTGACCACGTCCTATGCCCAGGGCATCCAACTGGAAGCGGATGGTCGCAATGAAGACAGCACCTGGCTGCGGATATTGATGCCAAACACCAGCGCCACCTGCTGGGTTTCGCTTGCAACCGGCACGCTGCTCGGCAGCCTGGATAGCCTGCCCCTGGCTTCCTATCCGCCCTTGCCGACCGCGACAACTTCCGCTCCACAATTGGGCGCGCCGCCCCAGTTTCAAATCAGCGAACGGATGTGCAGCCCGAATGGCTATAAACTGCGCCTGACATGGGCCAGTCAGGCCGACGGCAAATCCGGCTATCGGCTTTATCGCAACGGAAGCCTGCTGACAACCCTGGGCGCAAACGCAACCAGTTACGAAGACTTGCCACCTTTTGGCGGGCCGTACACCTATGCTCTGGAATCCTACAACGCCAACAGTGTCTCGCCCCGCGCGCAAGTGACTGACCCTGTCTGTAATCCCTGATTTGGGAATATTCAACCAACTTTTAGGAGGAAGAAAAATGAACAAGAAAAATCGTGCCTATGTAGCCCTGTCTGTGTTGCTGATTGCGGCATTAGCGTGCAGCATGCCGGGTGGTTCGGCCCCTGAAGAAACAGTCACTCCCGAAGTGGTGACAATTGTCGTGACCGCCACCCCGGATGAATCCGCTCCACCACCGCCTGAAGAACCCACGTCCGAAGCCTCAACTTCGGACACAGAATCAGATACAGCCTCCGCGACCCTGAATCAGGACTTGAACGTCCGCTCCGGGCCAGGGACTGCTTACGGCATTATCACTTCGTTGGCGGGCGGCGCAACGGTGGAAATCATCGGCAAAAATTCCGACGGCAGTTGGTGGCTGATTGCACTGCCGGGTGGAAACTCCGGCTGGATTTCCGCGCCTTACACAACCAGCAGCAATACCGGCGACGTTCCGGTCGTAAGTGCGCCGCCTCCCCCGCCAACAGCCTCGGCTAGCACAGGTTCCGGCGGTGGCGGTGGTTCTGGCGGCAGCGGGGGCGGTGGCTCAGACGATGGCGGCGGCTCAGACGATGGCGGCGGAAGCAGTGACCCGGTTGCCCCGCCGGATAGTGACATCTCCGTCACCATCAGCATCAAGAATGGCGCTTTTAATCGCTCCGATGCTGTCTCCTATCCAAACGGCGATACCACCGACAAGGTCTTTGTGCGCGTCAATGGATTCGACAGCGTTAAGACTTCGGGCAGCATCATCTATACCCTGACCTGCTCAAGCAGCGGCGCAACACCGAATATCAAGTTCGTAGGTGGCGCGATAAAGAGCGGCTCGCCCGGCTGTAACAGTACATGGACGGCGTTCTACACCAATGTCAGTTACAATACGACCATTACCATCACCCAGGAAGCAAACGGCTATACCAACTGGACCCTGGTCGCCTCGGCTGGCGGCTGACGCCTTTGCTGTTTCTCTTGCAGCGCCGGGTTCGTTGAGCGACTCCATTATTCCCCAAGCCCGGCGCTGACTTTTGCATCCGATTCCCTACCACAACCCAAAAACCACCAACCAGCGATTTGGCTGGAGCATACTGACTCCAATCACCACCAAAACCAGCGAACCGACCACCGCCGCAAGGGTATTACGCAGGCGTTTTTGTGTTTCGGCCTTTTTCCACATCGAGGGCAGGTGCGCCACGATGACGGCTACCAGCATAATGACCAGGTGCTCCCAGCGCTGACGCAGGAAGCCGGCCCCGGCCAGCCCGTTCCAGATGAAGAACATCAGGCCGAGCAAAAGTTGGGTATCCATCAGCCCGGCAAAGGCCGAAACAAGCCCGCGAGTCGTTTTGTCGTAATCCTGTTGCTTGACCAGGCCGATGACCAGTTTAACAATCGCCGCGAGGGCCACCAGGATGACCAGCCAGCGCAGGATGGAATGTAGGGTGAGCAGGAAAAGCATGGGGGAATCCTTTCTTTACGTCTCTTATAAAGTCTGTAAACATCCTTTGAGTCTTTGGCAAGGTCTTAATGAACTCAGCCAACTGCTCAGGAAATTGCTTCGTCCTTTATCTGCAAAATCCACTCTTCGACTTCCGCGCCGCGCGCATTGGCAAAACCTTTGTCCTCGCCAGTAATCACAAACCCGCACTTTTGCAGGACGCGCAACGAAGCCTCGTTATCTTTGGCAACCCGCGCAAAGAGCGGACGCACCAGCACCTGTTCCAAAAACAACGCCAGCGCGCGGCTTGCAATGCCTTTACCCCAGTGCTCGCGCCCCAGCCAATAACTGACTTCCGGCTCGCCAAACCAGCCATGAACAAGGACATGCCCCGCCACCTGCCCGTCAGCCAGGATGGTTTTGATGGTAATGCTCTCATCGGCCATGATTTTTGCCCAATGAGCCATGAACGCCGTTTTATCGGTGGGGTCCTTGGCGGTAAAGGCCGCCATCTGAACAGCCTGTAGGTCGCATTGGTGCTCAAAAAACAAGGCCAGGTCGCTTTGGGTCACATCACGCAATTCAATCATGGATTTCTCCTGCGGTTAAGTATACACCGACTGTCCAATTGATATGATGCGGCATCGTCACCCGACGAGGAGAGCCGGAAATTTGGGCGTATAATTTCAATATTCGTAAGGAGGTAATATGACAGACACCCATACCCTGACCGAAATACGCGGACGAGTCGCGCTAGTGACTCTCAACCGTCCGCAAGCCCTGAATGCCCTCAACCGAGCCATGTTGACCGAACTGGGCGACATACTGACCGCCTTCGACGCCGACCCGCAGGTTGGCGCAATCGTGCTGACGGGCAGTCCGCGTGCTTTTGCCGCCGGGGCCGACATCAAGGAAATGGCCGACATGAGCGCAGCCGAAATGGACGCCAACAGCGTCAGCGAGTTGTTCGCGCGCCTGACGCGAGTGAGCAAACCGGTCATCGCAGCGGTTTCCGGCTTTGCCCTGGGCGGCGGCTTCGAGTTGGCCCTGCTGTGCGACATGATTGTGGCCGCCGAAAACGCAAAATTCGGCCTGCCTGAAGTGACCATCGGCGTCATTCCCGGCGGGGGCGGCACCCAACGCCTGGCCCGCGCCGTCGGCAAGGCCCTGGCGATGGAAATGATTCTTAACAACCGCCAACTCAGCGCAGCAGAAGCGGAAAAATATGGATTGGTCAACCACGTCGTGCCCGACGAGCGGGTGCTGGACGAGGCCCTTGTCCTCGCGGCGGACATCGCGGCGCGCTCCCCCCTTACCCTGCGCATCGCCAAAGAAGCCGTCAACGCCGCCTTTACCGGGTCGCTGCCCGAGGGTCTCGACGATGAGCGCCGCCTGTTCCAACTGACCTTTGCCAGCGAAGACAGGAAAGAAGGTATGCAAGCCTTTCTCGAAAAACGAAAACCCGACTGGAAGGGACAATAAACTCCGTGCCTGGCTACAACGACCTCATCCTGGCTTTGCAGGAACTCGACCTGGGCGATAAACCAGTCATCGCGCATGCCTCGCTGCGCGCCTTTGGCGAAATCAACGGCGGGGCCGATGCGGTCGTGACGGCCATGATTTACACGCTCAACAGCATCATCATGCCGACCCACACCTACAAGACGATGGTCACGCCCGCATCCGGCCCGGCCAACAATGCCATCAACTATGCCCGCGCCCAGCAATGGAATCGCCTGGCCGAGACCTTCGACCCGGACATGCCCGCCGATGTGATGATGGGCGTCATCCCCGAAAACCTTCGCCAGCGTCCCCAAGCCAAGCGCTCGATGCACCCGATTCTGTCCTTCGCCGGGTTAAACGCCGACAAAATCCTGGTGACGCAAACACTCGAAAATCCTTTTGCCCCACTGATGGAAATCGCCAACGCCGATGGCTGGGTATTGCTCCTGGGAGTCAATCACACCGCCAATACCGCCATTCACCTGGGCGAGCGGCTCGCCAAACGCAAGCAATTCACCCGCTGGGCGCAGACCGAGTCTGGAACTGTGACCTGCCCGGGCTTCCCCGGCTGCTCGACGGCATTTGAGTCCATCGAACCGGCCCTGCGCCCCCACACCCGCAGCGTGCAGGTTGGGCAGGCGGCCATCCGCGCCATGCCGATTCGTCAGGTGGCCGCAAAAACGGTGCAGGCGCTTAAGCAAAATCCGCTCGCGCTGCTATGCGAGCGGACGGATTGCGAAAGGTGTGCAGCGGTGCGGGATGGGTTGAGATAGAAACCCGCCTACAAGGAGGGTCAGATGAAGCATCATAGAAAAATGTTCATCATCTTATTTGGCCTGGTTTTGCTTACATCCTGCGGCCCTGTGACACCGATTCCACCTGCGACAGCGACCCTGTCACCATCGGCAACACCGACCCTGACAGCGACACTAACCCTGACAGCCACCCAAACTCCTGTTTTTCCATTGCCTACCATGCAGCCCTATTTTGGGGAAACTCCCACCCCAATAGCCACGCCCCCGTTAGATGCTGGCAATTTTCGCCTGCAAAAGCTGGATAAAGCTAGGCTAGCCGAAATGGTTACCTGGATGCAGCGATATTCTATCA
>JAWOIR010000466.1:0-11865 GCA_046484545.1 Anaerolineales bacterium | reverse complement strand
TACCTGACCTATGATTATGATATCTGGCCGCTTTTCCAGCAGGCTGTGCAGGGTGTCAGGCCGGTCAAGCGTTACCTGGAGGTGCTACGCTTCCAGGATGCGATTTACCCGGGTAATTCTGTCAAGATGCGTTGTGTCGAAAATCACGACCAGATGCGAATCATGCGATTGGCCCCCAGCCGAAGTCAGGGCCTGGCCTGGACGGCGTTCGCGGCCTTCAATCGCGGCGCGTTCCTAATCTATGCCGGGCAGGAGTCGGCGGCGACGCATACGCCATCGCTGTTTGATATTGATAAAATCGAATGGGGAGAGTATGAATTACAGCCCTTCCTGACCCGCCTGGCCGGTTTGAAGAAGCACCCCGCGCTGGAGGGCAACTTGCATTTCCTGTCTGCCGAACCGGCAATCCAGGCGGCCTGGGTAGGTCAGGGAAAAGGGCTGTATGGAGTCTTTAATACTAGCGGCCAGTATGGGCGCGTCGAAGTGCAGTTACCGGATGGCGATTATCTCGATTTGCTCTCCGATACGCGCATTCCGGTGCGCGGCGGTTCGGTGGAGTTGTGCATTGATGCAGTGATTTTGGAAATCGAGCATCCGCTCCGTTACCAGCCGATGCACTTTGAACTGCTCGATTATTCGCCGAGGTAATCGCGTAATTTGCGCCGAATGGTGGGGTGGCGCAGGCGGCTGAGGGCCTGGGCTTCAATCTGGCGCACACGCTCACGGGTGACGCCCATTTTGCGGCCCACTTCCTCGAGCGTGTAGGCTTGCCCATCGAGCAGGCCGTAGCGCAGTTGCAGGATGCGCACTTCACGCGGCGGTAGTCCGTTCAGAACTTCGCTCAGGTGTTCGCGCAGCAGGTTGTAGGTGGCGGTCTCATCGGGCGGGGCGGCCTCGTCGTCTTCGATGAAATCGCCCAGAACAGAATCTTCTTCGTCGTCGGTGGGGGTTTCGAGCGAGAGTGGACGGCGCGCCACCTGAATCATATTTTCGACTTTCTTGGGCGGCACTTCCAGGGCGTCGGCCAGTTCTTCCACAGACGGGTCGCGCCCTAATTTTTGGGTCAGCTGGTGCTGAACGCGCAGGAGTTTGTTAATCTGGTCGCCCATGTGAACCGGCACACGGATGGTGCGTCCCTGGTCGGCGATGGCGCGGGTGACGGCCTGGCGAATCCACCATGTGGCGTAGGTCGAAAATTTGTGTCCGCGCCGGTAGTCGAATTTCTTGGTGGCGCGAATCAGGCCGATGTTGCCTTCTTGAATTAAATCCAGGAAGGGAACCCCGCGCCCCATGTATTTCTTGGCAACCGAAATTACCAGGCGGCTGTTGGCGGTAATCAGGTGCTCG
The DNA here is from genome assembly GCA_046484545.1 of Anaerolineales bacterium. Taxonomy (GTDB): domain Bacteria; phylum Chloroflexota; class Anaerolineae; order Anaerolineales; family Villigracilaceae; genus UBA8950. The sequence goes on along the minus strand of JAWOIR010000466.1, from coordinate 10,518 downwards.
CGGGCTGCCCAGCCGTCCTCGATGTCGGTGCGCAGTTCCATGCGGCGCTTGGTGTTGGTGATGCCCCTGGCGAGTTCCTCGCGGGCAGTACGCCCGTTTTCGATGCGCTGGGCCAGGTCGACTTCTTCATCGGCGGTCAGGAGCGGAACGCGGCTGACTTCTTTGAGATACAGGCCGATGGTGTCGTCGGTGTCGATGTTGGCCAGGTAGTCGTCAATCGCCAGTTCCGGCTCGGCTTCGGCATCGGATTCTTCATTTTGGGCGAGTTCGTCCTCGCTGGGTTCAGCGGTGATGGTATCTTCGACAAACGGAATGCCGGCGCTCAAGAGGGCGGCAAAGGCTTCTTCGAGTTGTTCTACATCTTGTTCCGCGTCCGGGAAGAAGTGCAGGATGTCATCCAGGGTGACGTATGTTTTTTGGCGGCCTAATTCTATAAGCCGCGCAATGGGGGAGTATTCTTCCTCTTCTTCGACAATTAACAGGGGTTCTTCCATTCTTTTTTATTATCCTTACAGTGGAGTTTATAAATCAGCATACACTTTTTTTGGCTGTATTTCAAGTGTTTATTGTCACGGAGTTTCCAGTTCTTCCGGGTCAAAGATAATCACTGCTATGGGCGGGTCGAGCGGCAGGGCGAGCAACCTCTCCATTTCGAATTTTGGCAGCACAAGTACGCGATTGGGCTGGCTGCTGTCGAGGGCGTAATAGCCGCTGCCGGTGGGCGTGGCTTTGCCGACTCGCAGGGACAAGGTTGTGACATCCGAGAAAACGACTTCAATTTCTGCCGTAGCCGCCGGTTGCAGTCCGAAATCGCCCAGGCCGGTTTCCGGCTCGATTTCAGATAGGATGCGCAAGTCCTGGATGGCCATTACTGCAGATGTGGCGGCAGACTGGTCAACGCTCCCCAGGTCGCCATCGGCGTTCTGGGCTGTCCAGATTCCGCTGGAGAAATCCAGGGTGAGATGTTCCCCATCTGCCAGGCGGATTTCGAGAGTGGTGACGGTTTTCGTGAACGGTTCGACCAGGTATTCGGGCATGGTCAGGGCGGGGGTGGGCGTCCCGGCCAGGGAGGCGCTAATCAGGTTGTCTTCCTGGTTGGTGTACCAGTACAAGCCGCCCAACAGGACGAGCAGTATCAGGGCAATTGCAGTCGAGCGGCGCATCTTAGCCTCGTCTGCGGCGCGCAACCCAGGTGCTGATGCCTGCCCCGGCGATGATGATGGGCAGGATGCACAGGCCGGTCAGAATCATGCCTATCATGCCAAAGGTTCCGGGCTGGCGGTACTGGCGATTGATGGGGTCCCTGGGGGTCAGGTTGATTTGCTGTTCCTGTTCGGCCACCCAGTCAATGGCATTGATGACGATGTCGCCATTGCCTTGCTGGTAGAAGGCATCGGCAGCCAGTTCTGAATCGCCAAAGACGACCAGACGGGCATCCTGCATCCAATCTTCTGAAGCAATTGCCAGGATGACGGGACCGGGGGTGTCAACTTCCGGGTCGAAACGCTGGGTGTTGGTATCAATCGAATCAAGGTCGGTTTCTCCCCAGGCATTGACCCCGGTAAAGGCCAGCGGGGTGGCGGTGACGCTTGGCGATTCAGTCGGCAGGAGCGAGAGCGAGCGGGTGGTTGGGAAGGCGCTGTAATAGCCAAACAAGCCCTGTGTGACCGGATGGTTGGCATAGGAGCCGGGGTCGGCAACCGCAATGATGGGTGGATTGACGTTCGGGTCAACGACCAGGTCGTTGTTGAAGGCAATGCCCCATTCGGCGAGCAGGTCATCGAGCGGGTCGGGCAGGGGTTCCTCGTCAGAGAAGACCGGTTCTTTCATCACCACCAGTCCGCCGCCTTGTGCCAGATAGGCGCGTAAGGCTTCCACTTCGGCGTCATTGAGAGGGCGCTGCGGCCCGACAATCACAACCGCATCGGCGTTTTCAGGCACACTGCCCGCGCTGACCAGGTTCAGGCTTTCGACGGTGTAATTCTTTGATTCTAGCGAGCGTTTGACCAGGGTATAGGAAGACTCGCCGGGTGTATCAATCGGCAGTTCGCCGTGACCGGTCAGGAAATAGACGTAACGTTCGCCGGGATTCATCAGGCGCAGGATGCCGGAAGCAAGGTCGCGCTCGCTGGCAAAGGAAACGATTTCGCGCCGGGTGTCGCCAATCATCAGCACAATGGTTCCGTCGCGCTCGATATTGTCGCGCTCGGCCATGACCGGGTTGAATTCAGGATTGATGAACTCGTAAGTGAATTTGCCCTTGCTATTCTGTTTGAAGTTTTCGAGCAGTTTACCGACATTATCGGTCGAAAGTTGGGCGCTGTAATATGCGCGCGCCAGGATGGGTTGTTCCAGCGATTCGAGAATCGCTACCGTTTCGTCGTTAAGTGTGTTTTGCTTGTCTTCGGTCATATCCCAGGTTTGCGGGTTGCTCAAGACCAGGGCATTGGCGAAGAACAGCACGCCCAAAATTGCCAGCAGCAGGATGACCGAGTTGCTGCCGTAGCGCATCTGGCGTCCGGTGAAGAATCGGCGCACCCCGTCCGGGTTGAGCAGGGCGGTGATAGCCAGGCCGAGCATGACTGCGGCGGCGCTAATCCACAAACCGCGGGTAATCAGTTCGTCGTCGGGCAGGGCCAGCAGTTGGATTTCAACCAGGACGCGGGCCAGGAAAAAGCCAACCAGTGAGAGCAGGGCCAGGCCTGAGATGACCAGCCCAATGGGCGCGTATTGCTTGTATTTGCCGTCCATTATCGCCACCTCCGGGTTTCGATTGCGGTTGTTCCGATGACCAGCCCCAGCACAGTCAGGCTCAGGTAATAGGCGATACCGGCCAGCGTAATGCGGCCTTCGTTAAAATCCTGGTAAAAATGAGCGCTCATATCCAGTTGGCGGAAGAAATCCGAGCCGCCGGGCAGGATGTTGGCTGGCGCGCCAATCAGCCACCACAGGATGACAAACATGACCATCGTGGCAAAAAAGGCCGCAATCTGGTTGCTGAAAATCGCTGAAATGCCAACGCCCAAGGCCAGGAAAGCCGCTGTCAGCAGAATCAAGCCCAGGTAGCCAGACATCATCAGCATCTGGTCGATGCCGGGGTCCGAGACCTGGTGCATCATCAGCGGGAAGACCAGGCTGGCGGCAATCAGGGTCAGCATAAAGAGGAAAGCGCCCAGCCATTTGCCGACCACCAACTCATGGTCGCGCACCGGAGCAGTCAGGAGCAATTCCATTGTGCCCATGCGCACCTCATCGGCCACCAGGCGCATGGTCAGCGCAGGAATCGCCAGGAGCATGAGAAAAGCCATTGGCGAGGTTACAGAGCGCGGGTCAGGCGCGGGCGCGAAGCCGAACTGGTTCAAACTCAACATCACCAGGTTGATGGAAAAAATCAGCCCGACAATCGTCAGGAAGAGGAAGGCGACCACATAGGCCACCGGGCTGATGAAATACAAGTTGTACTCGCGTTTTGCAATTGTCCAGATGTTCCGCATTTTTTATTCCTCGCTCTCTGCAGAGTCATCTTTTGTCAGTTTCAGGAAAATATCTTCCAGGCTCAGGCTGTCGGCGCGCATTTCCAGCAGGTCGAGGTTGGCCTCGATGACCGCGCGAGCCACGTTCGAGCGGATGTCTTCCCCGGCTGTGTACTGCACTTCAAGGCTGTCCTCGCTTTTCAGGATGACGCCCTGGACGCCCGTCAGCCCGTCCAGTTTTTTGGCCGCTTTATCGGCCTGGCCGCTGCCCAAGGTCAGCGCGACGCGCCGGACGCCCGAAAGGCTGGATTGCAGGTTCTCAGGCGTATCCTCGGCGACGATTTTGCCTTTGTTGATGATGAGAATGCGGTCACAAATTTGTTGCGCTTCTGAAAGGATGTGGGTCGAGAGCAGCACCGTGCGTTCCTTGCCGATTTCCCGAATCAGATTGCGGACTTCGATAATCTGGGCCGGGTCGAGGCCGATGGTCGGCTCGTCCAGAATCAGAACGGGCGGGCGGTGCAACAGGGCCTGGGCCAATCCGACGCGCTGGCGCATGCCTTTCGAGAGGTTACCGATGAATCCGCCAGCCCGGTCAAGCAGGCCGACCATGTCGAGCGTTTCTTCGACAACTTCATCGGTGTCTGGCAGGTGGCGCAGGTCGGCCATGAATTTCAGGTAGTCGAAGACCGTCATGTCGGTGTAGAGCGGGACGGTTTCAGGCAGGTATCCGACTCGCTTGCGCACCTCGAGCGAGTCGGCCACGACATCGTACCCGGCGATGGTCGCCTCCCCGTCGTTGGGGGGCATGTAACCGCTCAGGATGCGCATGGTGGTTGTTTTTCCGGCTCCGTTCGGGCCTAGAAAGCCGGTGATTTCACCCTGGCGGGCTTCAAAGTTCAGCCCGTCAATGGCGCGTCGCGCGCCGTAGTCTTTGGTCAGGTTGGAAACTTGAATCATGCAGTCTCCCAGAAAATAAGATTTTTGCGAAATTAAAGGCACAGCAGCCTGGCGGCAGCAGTGCCAATGGAGGTTCTGTAACTGTGTATCACTATACAATAAATTGAGGGGCAGAGTCAAGCGTTTTTTTGAATTCTAATAAATGGTTAATGTCGGAGTTCAGCAACTCAAAATTTGAACACAACTTGTGCCCTTCGCGGCTTTGAATCACCCTACCCCCGGCCCTCGCGCTATCATCCACAGGACAGTGTCTTGTGGACGCCCCTCAAGGGGCGGGAAGATTTCCGCGTAATGGGCCATTTCGCGGGTTTTTCGCCTTCCAAGCGGGAAGGGGCAGGGGGATGGGAGAAAACTCATCTCAAACTTGGATTTGTTGTTGCTTGACGCCTGTCCTGTGTAAACGTAAAATAGGCACTCATGTGTGAAACAGTTTTTTGTCAGTGCTGTGAAAACAGGCATACGCGGCTTCGCGTACTGCCTTAAATTTTTGTTCTTTGACAGGAGGATAACAGTTGTGGAAATGTTAATGTTCTTGCCGCTGGCAGCCAATGCGTCTGCCGAAAAGCCGTCACTGCCGTGGGAATGGTGGTTTGGCTTTGTTACTTCCCTGATTGCGCTTGGGTTCGCTTTTTATCTTTATCGCCAGTTGATGACGTTGAGTGAAGGCACCGAGCGAATGCAGGAAATCGCCCAGTCCGTGCGCGAAGGCGCGATGGCTTACCTGAGACGACAGTACAAAGTTGTCATTATGGTATTCGTCATCCTGTTTGCCATTTTCTTGCTTCTGGCGTTCTTCAACCTGCAAAACCCGATTGTGCCGTATGCCTTCCTGACCGGTGGTTTTTTCTCAGGTTTGTGCGGTTTCATCGGCATGAAGACGGCCACCAATGCTTCGGCGCGCACCACCCATGCCGCTACCCAGAGCCTGAACCGCGGTTTGCAGGTTGCCCTGCGCGCTGGTGCGGTCATGGGGTTGGTTGTGGTCGGTTTTGCGCTCTTTGATATTACCGTGTGGTTCCTGCTTTTGTTTAATGTTTTCCCCGTGTTATTCCCTGAAATGTCGGTTGGCCTGATGCTCGAAAATCCGCTGCCGACCATCACCGCTATCATGCTCAGTTTCGGCATGGGCGCTTCGACCCAGGCCCTGTTCGCCCGCGTGGGCGGCGGTATCTACACCAAGGCTGCCGATGTCGGTGCGGACCTGGTCGGCAAGGTCGAAGCCAATATCCCCGAGGATGACCCGCGTAATCCCGCTACGATTGCCGATAATGTCGGTGACAACGTCGGCGACGTGGCCGGCATGGGCGCCGACCTGTACGAATCTTACGCCGGTTCCATCCTGGCCACCTCGGCCCTGGGTGTGGCCGCTGTCGGCTTCATGTCGGCGGAGATGATGGGCGATAAGTCCGTGCTTGAGATGGGCCTGACCTACATCACCGGGCCGATTTCACTGGCGGGTTTGGGTATCCTGCTTTCCATCCTGGCGATTTACATCGTGCGCTCCAAAGAAGATGCCACCCAGGGCGAGTTGATTGGCGCGCTCAGCCGCGGCCTGAACGTTAGTTCTGCCGGTATTGCCCTGCTGGCCCTGCCGCTTTTCTATTTCCTGGGTATGCCCAACTGGCTTGGTCTATGGGTGGTCGTGCTGGCCGGTCTCGGCGTTGGCATTGCGATTGGCAAACTGACCGAGTACTACACCTCGCATGCCTTTGGCCCCACCCGCCACATCGCCTCCCAGGCCAATACCAGTACTGCCACCGCCCTGATTGAAGGCCTGGCGGTCGGGATGCGCTCCAGCGGCTTCCCGGTTGTGGCTGTCCTGGCCGGGATTGTGATTAGTTACTATGCCGCTGGCGGTAACCAGAATATGCTGATGGGGCTGTACGGTGTCGGCCTTGCGGCGGTTAGTATGCTCTCGACCCTCGGCTTTACCCTGGCGACTGATGCCTACGGGCCGATTGCGGATAATGCCGGCGGTAACGCCGAAATGGCGCACCTTGACCCGATTGTGCGCCAGCGCACCGACCAGTTGGACGCCGTTGGCAATACGACTGCGGCCATTGGCAAAGGTTTTGCGATTGGTTCCGCCGCCCTGACCGCCATGGCCCTGCTGGCCGCCTACCTGGAAGAAATTCGCCTGGTGCTGCACGAACTGCGCAGACTCGACACCCTGGTGGTCAATGGCGAGACTGTCGAAATCGCCAGCATGTCGATTGCCAACTTCCTCGATTACTACAACGTCAGCCTGCTTAACCCGGCCGTGCTGGTGGGTGTCTTCGCCGGTACGGCAACCGCTTTTTACTTCTCGGCCATGACCATGAGCGCGGTTGGACGCGCCGCCGGTGCGATGGTGGATGAAGTCCGCCGCCAGTTCCGTGAGATTCCCGGCATCCTTGAAGGCACAGGAAAACCCGATTACGCCCGCTGTGTTGAAATTAGCACGGCTGGCGCCCAACGTGAAATGATTGCCCCGGCCCTGCTGGCGATTATTGTGCCGGTCTTTATCGGCGTGTTCTTCGGCGTGGCGGGTGTGCTTGGCCTGCTGCTGGGTACGCTCACGTCCGGCTTCTCGCTGGCCTTGATGATGTCTAACGCCGGTGGCGCTTGGGACAATGCCAAGAAATATATCGAGACTGGCGAGTACGGCGGCAAGGGTTCGCCCGCGCACAAGGCCGCCGTGGTGGGTGACACCGTCGGCGACCCGTTCAAGGATACCTCCGGGCCTTCGCTCAACATCCTGATTAAGTTGATGACGATGGTTTCGGTGGTCTTTGCCGGGCTGATTGTGGCCTTCAACAATGGCCAGGGTTTGATTTCCCTGCTGCTTGGCGGCTAGTTCGCATAATGGCCCGAAATAGAAAACAGGGACGGCGTACGCCGTCCCTGTTTTCTATTTCGGGTTACTTCAAGAATTTTTTTTGCCACTCGAACAGCCGGTTCAGGGCCTCGATTGGCGAGAGCGAATTGACATCCAGCGTCTTCAACTCATCCAGTAACGGATTGGTTTCGGGGAAGAGGGCGACTTGCTGGGCCGCCGCCGGATTGATTTTAACCGCCCGCCCCGAACTGCGCTCCAGCTCGGACATAATCTCGTTGGCGCGCTGGATGACCGGCCTGGGCAACCCCGCCAATTGGGCGACGTGGATGCCATAGGAGCGGTCGGCCCCACCGGGGATGATTTTGTGCAGGAAGACCACGCTGCCCTCGGACTCGGTCACGGCGACGTTGTAGTTGCGCACCCCCGGCAGCAGGTCGGAGAGTTGCGTCAGTTCGTGGTAGTGGGTGGCGAAAAGCGTCTTGGCGCGCAGGTGCGGGTGATTGTGGATGTATTCAATCATCGCCCATGCAATCGAGACGCCGTCGTAGGTGCTGGTGCCGCGCCCGATTTCGTCCAGAATGAGCAGGGAGCGGTTGGTGGCATGGTTCAGGATGTTGGCCGCTTCAATCATCTCGACCATGAAGGTCGACTGCCCGGCGTGGATTTCGTCCTGTGCGCCGATGCGGGTGAAGATTCTATCCGTCAGCCCGATGACCGCCGATTGGGCCGGGACGAAACTGCCCATTTGCGCCATCAGGACGATTAAGGCCGCTTCGCGCAGGTAGGTCGATTTACCGCTCATGTTCGGGCCGGTGATGACGCGCACGATTTCGCCCATCTCGAAAGAGATGTCGTTGGGGACGAAGCGCTCGCCCTGTAAACTGGTTTCGACCACCGGGTGGCGTCCCTCGCGAATATCCAGCACGTCGCTCTCAACCACCTGCGGGCGGACGTATCCGCCCAGAGCGGCGGCTTCGGCCAACGCGGCGAGGGCGTCCAGTTCGGCCAGGGCGCGGGCGGTGGCGAGCAGGTTCTTTGAGGCGCGCGCCAGCGTCAGGCAGATTTCCTTGAACAGGCGCAATTCGATTTCGCGGATGCGTTCCTCGGCGTTGAGTACCAGCGTCTCATACTCTTTCATCTCCGGGGTGATGTAGCGTTCAGCGTTGACCAGCGTCTGCTTGCGGATGTAGTGTGCCGGGGCGTTGGCGGCCTGCCCGGCGGAAATTTCGATGTAGTAGCCGAAGACTTTGTTGTAGCCGACCTTGAGGGTCTTGATGTTGGTGCGTTCGCGCTCGACTGCTTCTAGGTTGTTAATCCACTCACGGGCGTGGCGAGAGGCTTCGATGACCCCGTCCAGTTCGGCGGAGTAGTCAGGGCGGATGATGCCGGTGTTTTGCAGGGTGGCCGGGGGTTCGTCGGCCAGGCCATTTTCAAGGAGTTTGAGTTCATCGTTGCACGGAGACAGGTGTCGGGTCAGGGGCGAGAGCGGGGTTTCGTCCACCTGCGCGGGGAGCAGTCCCAGAATCCCCGGCAGTTTTCGGAGCGTTTCGCGCATCCCGACCAGGTCGCGCGGCTGGGCGTGGCCCGACATGATTCGGTTGGTCAGGCGCTCCAGGTCGCCGAGCGGCTTGAGCGCGGCGCGCAACTCAGCCCGTAGCATGGATTGACTGAAGAAAACTTCGATGCCGTTTTGGCGCGTTTCGATTTTGGGCAGGTCGAGCAGGGGTTGGCTGACCCACTGGCGCAGCAGGCGTTTGCCCATCGGGGTGACGGTGCGGTCGAGGATGCCGAGCAGCGAGCCTTTGGTTTCGCCGCGCGATTCGCCGTTTTGGGCCGAGCGCAGGGTTTCGGTCAGTTCGAGGTTGCGGCGGGTGGCCGCGTCAAGCGACATGAATTCGCTGGTCGAGTAGACGCGCAGGCCGGTCAGCAGGTCGAGCGCGGCGGGTTCGGTTTCGCGCAGGTAGAGCAGGATGCCCCCGGCGGCGCGGGCGGGCAGGGATTGGTTTTTCAGCCCGAAGCCATCCAGCGAGGCGGCTTTGAAGTGCACCAGCAGCGTTTCGCTGGCTTTGCCCGGTTCGAAGCGCCAGGCCGGCCAGGGGGTGATGTGGCCGGGCAGGTTGTTGAGCAAAATCTGGTTGTCGGGGTGGATGACCTCGGCGGGGCGCAGGCGGGTCAGTTCGGCGCGGATGGCGGATTGGATGTCGGGGCTGTGCAGTTCGGTGACGGCGAATTCGCCGGTCGAGATGTCGACATAGCCGATTCCGGCGCGTTCGCCTTCGATGATGACCGCCGCTAGGTAGTTGTTGGCGTCGCCGGGCAGCAGGCTGGGTTCGATGAGCGTGCCGGGAGTGACGATGCGCACCACCTCGCGCGGGAAGATACCCTTGGCGGGCATTTCGCCGACTTGCTCGGCAATGGCGACCCGGTGGCCTTTTTCGATGAGCCGACCCAGGTAGTTATCGAGCGCGTGATAGGGGATGCCAGCCAGGGGCACACGCACACCGCCGCCGACCGGACGCGAGGTTAGCACGATGTCGAGGTCGCGGGCGACAACTTCGGCGTCTTCGTCGAAGGTCTCATAAAAATCTCCCAGGCGGAAGAGCAGGATGCAATCCGGGTGGTCTCGTTTTAGATTAAGGTATTGTTGGCGGACAGGGGTGGTTTGTTCGGCGCTCATGGGGGTGATTTTACTTGTTATCCTGTGAAAAATGTGACATTCGTCTATTCAAAATCGAAAAGATTGCGATATAATGTACTCACTATATTCTCACAGAAGGAGGCTGTAATGGCAAGTGTAACTTATAGAAATATTGTCAAAGAGTTCGGTGATGTTCGCGCGGTGAATGACCTGAACTTCGTCATCGAAGACAAGGAATTCCTCGTTTTCGTTGGCCCATCCGGTTGTGGTAAAACCACCGCCCTGCGCCTGTTGGCAGGGTTGGAGGAAATCACAAGCGGCGAAATTATGATTGGCGACCGTGTCGTCAATGATGTCCCGCCCAAGGACCGTGATATCGCGATGGTGTTCCAGTCTTACGCGCTGTATCCGCACATGTCTGTCTTTGACAACATGGCCTTCAGCCTCAAACTTCGCGGTACGCCCAAAGCGGAAATCAAACAGCGTGTGCAGGAAGCGGCTGAAATCCTGGGCATCCAGGATTTGCTTGAGCGCAAGCCGCGCCAACTCTCCGGCGGTCAGCGCCAGCGTGTTGCCGTAGGCCGCGCTATTGTCCGCAACCCGAAGGTCTTCCTGTTCGACGAACCGCT
>JAWOIR010000337.1:0-3345 GCA_046484545.1 Anaerolineales bacterium | reverse complement strand
TTTTTTATGGCAAATATCGAGAACCAGCGGTTTTAAGAGAGAAACTCATTTCAGATATGGTAAACTTATCCATCCTTGTTAAGTTTTTCCTTAACTTCGTATGAAAACCATCACCCCGTTGACCTCCTTTGAACAACTCAAACTGCTGGCCGATTCGCGTCGGATGGAGATTGTGCGCCTGCTAATGGCAGAATCTGCCACCCTCAGCCAGTTGGGGCGCGCCCTGGGCAAACACCCGGCCTGGGTGCAACATCACATCAAGGCTCTCGAAGCTGGCGGACTGGTCGAAATCGGCGAGGTGCGCGTCACCGACGGCATCACCGAAAAATACTACCGTGCCAAAGCAGGCGGGTTTCTCGTCCAGGAAATGATTTTGCCGCAGGGCGTTAAACCCGTGCTGGTCTTGTCGGGCAGTCATGACCTGGCTGTCGAGCGGCTGGCCTTGCAAATTTCACATTATGTCGAAATCCTGGCGCACCCGGTCGGCAGTCTCGATGGGCTTGTCAACCTGCGCATGGGCCTGTGCAACGCCTCCGGTGCGCACCTGCTCGATACCAGCGGCGAATACAACACTCCCTTCGTCAGCCGCCTGTTTCCTGACCGGCTCATCCACCTTGTCACCCTGGCCCACCGCACCCAGGGCTGGATGGTCGCCCCCGGCAACCCCAAAGGCATCCGCAGCGCGGCAGACCTGCTCCAGCCGGGACTGCGCTTCGTCAACCGCAACCCTGGCTCTGGCACGCGCCTGTGGCTGGACGCCGAACTGCAGCGTCTGGGCATCCTGCCCGGCGCCATTTCTGGCTACGACCAGGTGGTCAAGACCCATACCGAAGCGGCCCTCGCCATCCAGAGCGGCCAGGCCGATGCGGCCCTGGGTCTCGAAGCCGCCGCCATCCAGCACGGGCTGGACTTCCTGCCGCTCTTCGCCGAACGCTACGACCTGGTGCTGCCCGACGAGCAACTCAAACCATTTGCGCCCCTGCTCGATATGCTCCAGAACGGCTCTTTCCGCCAGGGCGTCCGCAACCTGCGCGGCTACGACACATCCCACACCGGGGAGGAAGTTGATTTGCGTTGATATTTTTTTTGACATTCGATTAAGTTTTTCCTTAAATAAAATTTATAAAAGGATAAAATACGATGAAATTCTCAACCCGCAACCTATTCTTCACCCTGTGTCTGATTCTGGCGATAAGCCTGACCGCCTGCCTGTCCCCTTCAGGGGGCGGAACGGACTCCCCCCAGCCTGATTCCGCTGCCCAGGCCAATCCCAACCTGATACTGGCGACCACCACCTCCACCCAGGACTCTGGCCTGCTCGACGTGCTTGTGCCCATGTTTGAGCAGGAAACCGGCTACACCGTCCAGACAATTGCCGTTGGCACTGGCGCAGCCCTGAAGATGGGCGAAGAAGGCAACGCCGATGTGCTGCTCGCCCACGCCCCGGCCGCCGAGAAAGTGCTGGTAGAGGCTGGCGTGGTCAAAGACCGCTTGCTGGTCATGCACAATGACTTTGTCATCGTTGGCCCGGCGTCTGACCCGGCTGGCATTCAGGGTATGAACGTGGTCGATGCTTATAAAGCCATTATTGCCAACGGCGCATCCTTCGTCACCCGCGGCGATGATTCAGGCACGCACAAAGCCGAATGGGCCTTGTGGAAAAAGGCCGAACTCGACCCGGCGGCATTCTCGCCTGACTTCTACATTTCCACCGGCCAGGGCATGGGCCCAACCCTGACGATTGCCTCCGAACGCGAAGCCTACACCTTCACCGACCGCGGCACTTACCTGGCCCTGATGACCAACCTCGACCTTGAAATTCTGGTTGAAGGCGATACGTTATTGCTGAATGTCTATCACGTCATGACCGTCGACCCGGTCCTATGGCCCAAGGTCAACTATGACGGCGCGCTGGCCTTTGCGCAATTTATCGTGCGCGAGGATGTTCAGAAAATCATCGGCGAGTTCGGCGTCGAAAAATTCGGCATGCCGCTCTTCTTCCCCGATGCGGGTCGCGACCCGGCTGAACTGGGCTTGGATTAGTATGTCGAAGGTCAAAAGTCGTTGACTTTCGACTTTTGACCTTCGACTTTTTTGACCAAACGCTTATGTCTGAAATCTTTGAAATCACTCTGCTGTCCCTGCAAATCTCCGGCATTGCCACCGCAATCAGCCTGATTACCGGCCTGCCGCTCGGCACGCTGCTGGCGTTGGGCAAGTTTCCGGGGCGTTCGCTGCTCTTGAGCCTGATTAATACCGGTATGGGCCTGCCACCGGTGGTGGTCGGCCTGTTCGTGGCGATGATGTTATGGCGCTCCGGCCCGCTCGGCGACCTGCGGCTTATCTACACCCCGACGGCCATCATCATCGCCCAGGTGGTCATCGCCTTCCCGGTGGTAGCCGGGCTGACAGTTTCGGCCCTGCAAGCCCTCGACCCGCGCCTGCAACTGCAATTGCGCGGGCTGGGCGCATCCACCCCGCAAATGGTCTGGATGTTATGGCGCGAGGCGCGTATGCCCCTGCTGGCCGCGCTGATGGCCGGTTTTGGCGCGGTCATCTCTGAAGTTGGGGCCAGCATGATGGTTGGCGGCAACATCCGCTTCCAGACGCGCGTGTTGACCACCGCGATTGTGCTTGAAACCGGCAAAGGCCAGTTCGACATGGCGATTGGCCTGAGCGTGCTGCTCCTAACCATCACTTTCCTGATTAATTGGGCGCTGACGGTCATCCAGCAAAGGAGCATCCGACGTGGACAATAGGTTTCATGGAACGGGAGATTTTGCACTCCAAATTAGCGATTTGGCTGTCAAACGCGGCGGGCGGATTGCGCTCGAAGTGGAGACGTTAAGCGTTCGCAAAAGCGAAGTGCTGGCAGTGGTCGGGCCAAACGGGGCCGGCAAAAGCACCCTGCTGCTGACGCTGGCGCGCCTGCTCAAGCCCGAGCGTGGCGAAATCTGGTTTAATGGTCAGCCAGCCTCGGCTGAGTCCGCGCTTCAGTATCGGCGCAGAATCGGCCTGGTGATGCAGGATCCGCTCCTGTTTGATATGTCTGTCTACGAAAACGTCGCATCCGGCTTAAAATTTCGCGGCGTTCCCAAAAAGGAAATCGCCCCGCGCATTGAAAAATGGCTGACGCAGTTGGGGATTTCGCACCTTGCCGGGCGACGCGGCGGGGAACTTTCGGGCGGCGAGGGGCAGCGCGTCAGCCTGGCGCGCGCGCTCGTGCTGGACCCGGAACTGCTCCTGCTCGATGAGCCGTTTTCAGCCCTCGATTAACCCACCCGCTCCCGGCTCATCGACGACCTGGGGCGCATCCTGCCCGAAAACGGGGTGACGACGCTTTTC
>JAWOIR010000318.1:0-6883 GCA_046484545.1 Anaerolineales bacterium | reverse complement strand
AATTGAAACAGAGTGAAGAACGTTTCCGCACCATTTTTGAACAGGCAGCCGTTGGCATGGTGCAGGTGAATTCAAAAAGCGGAAAACTTCTCCGCGTCAATCAAAAATACTGCGACATTGTTGGCTACTCACAAGAAGAACTGCTTGAGACCAATTTTCAACAGATTACCCACCCGGATGATTTGGCAAGCGACCTGGAACACATGCAGAAGTTGGTTAAAGGCGAACTGCGCACATTCACAAAAGAAAAACGCTATCTGCGCAAAGACGGCGAGGCAGTCTGGACAAGAATCACGGCTTCGCCCATGTGGGCAATCGGCGAAGAACCCACCTATCACATCACCATCGCGGAAGATATCACCGGGCGCAAACAGGCAGAATTGGCCTTGCAACGCCGCGCCACCGAATTGGGCCTGATTAACGACATCAGTCAAAAAATCGCCGCCGTGCTGGAACTGCAAAACGTCTTCGACCTGACCGCCAAGTTAATCAACCAGCAATTTAACTATCACCACGTAGCCGTCTTCGTTCTGGATATAGAACAAAAAAGGCTGGTGATGAAAGCCAAATCGGGAGAATTTAACCACATTTTCAAACCGGGACACAGCGTTGTACTGGGCGAAGGCGTGGTAGGCTGGGTCGGCAAGCACGGAGAGAAAATCCTGGCAAACAACGTCGAAGAAGAAGCGCGTTACAACAATTATTACCCCGAAATGCTGACCACCCGCTCCGAACTCAGCCTGCCCATAAAAATTGGCGCGCGGGTTGTCGGCGTGCTGGATGTCCAAAGCCCCCAACCCAACGCCTTCTCAGCGGGAGACCTGACCGTACTGGAAACCCTGGCCGACCAGGTCGCCATTGCAATGGAAAACGCGCGGCTTTACAAAACCATTCAGGACGAACTGGAGCGGCGCTATCTCATCGAAGAGGAACTGCGCCAACACCGCGACCACCTTGAAGAACTGGTCAGGAAGCGCACCCTTGAGTTGGAACAAGCCAAGGAACAAGCCGAGAGCGCCAACCGCGCCAAAAGCGATTTCCTGGCTGTCATGAGTCACGAAATCCGCACACCGCTCAACGGCATTCTGGGGCTGATACACCTGGCAATGAAAACCACCCTGAGCAAACAACAGACCAATTACCTGATGAACATCCAGGCCTCCGGCGAGACCCTGCTCTCGACCATCAACGACATTCTGGATTTCTCGAAAATCGAAGCCGGAAAAATGGATTTGGAAATCTCGGCCTTTCATCTGGAAGGGGTACTGCAAAGTCTGTCGAGCCTGTTCGCCCACAGGGTGCAGGAAAAAAACATCGAACTGGTATTCAACATCGGGCCAGATGTGCCGCGCAACCTGGTAGGCGACCCAGTCCGATTACGGCAAATCCTGGTCAATTTGCTGGGCAATGCCGTCAAATTCACTGAAGAAGGCCAGATTATCCTGCGAATCGGGATTCTCAAAAAAAGCAGGAAGCGCGCCACGCTTGAGTTTGTCGTCAGCGACACAGGCATTGGCATGGCCCCTGAACAAATTACGCGTCTCTTCCTGCCGTTCACCCAGGCCGATAGTTCCACCACCCGCAAATACGGCGGCACCGGGCTGGGCCTGACCATCAGCCAGCGGCTGGTCAGGCTGATGGGCGGAAAAATCCAGGTTCAAAGCAACCTGGGGCAAGGCAGCACCTTTACCTTCCAACTAACCCTGGAATACCAGCCCGACCAAAAAGA
Source organism: Anaerolineales bacterium (assembly GCA_046484545.1). GTDB lineage: Bacteria > Chloroflexota > Anaerolineae > Anaerolineales > Villigracilaceae > UBA8950. The sequence continues at coordinate 5,154 of JAWOIR010000318.1, read as the reverse complement.
AGAAATCAAGATACCCGAACTGCAATCCCTGCATGTCCTCGTCATTGACGATAATCCCGATTCGCTGGAATTCATTGCCAGCACACTGGAGTCTTTCTCCTGCAATGTCGTCAAGGTCCCCAACTTGACCAAAGCGATTGCCATGCTGAAAAACAGAACCGGGAAACCCTTCAACTTTGTCATGCTCGACTGGGAACTCCCCGACGCGCCAAACAGCCAGCAAGCCTCCCTCTTGATTAAGCAACAACCGGGAATGCTCTCGACCCCCATCATTTTATTGAGCAGCGCCGAATCGCTCATTCACCAAAGCGCGCAGGCCAGCATTGATGGCTATCTGGTCAAGCCCATCACCCGCTCACAACTTTTCGATACCATGATGCAAATACTCGGCAAGGAAAAAGTATCCGAGAAACCCCGCAAAGAAAAACAGCTCGGCGCAACAATTGAGAACCTTTCTGGTGCGTTGGTCTTGCTGGTCGAAGACCATGAAATTAACCAAATGGTCGCAAAAGAAATTTTGCAGGGCATGGGTATCAAAGTTGTGATTGCCAAAAACGGCATGGAAGCCATCGAAAAAGTCGCTCAACAGCCTTTCCATGCCGTGCTGATGGACATCCAGATGCCCGGCATGGACGGTTATGAAGCAACCCGCCAAATTCGCCGCGACCCGCGCTTCAGCGCCGACAAACTGCCCATCATCGCCATGACCGCCCATGCCTTGAGCGGCGAGCGCGAAAAAGCCCTGCAAGCCGGGCTGAACGATTACATTTCCAAACCCATTGATATTGCCCATCTTGCCAACCTGCTGCTGCGCTGGATTGTCCCCGAAACCCTGCAGGACGATGCCTTCCAGCAAATGGACATTCCAGAGTCCGAAACACACTTCCCCATTTCTGCTGTGCTGGATACAGAGAAGGCTCTTGCCCGGCTCGGCAACCAGCAAGCCTTATACCGGCGGCTGCTGAAAATGCTGCGCGAAAACCAGTCTGGCATCGGGCAAGACATCCGTGCTGCCATCCAGGATGATGACATTGAACTGGCGCATCGTCACGCCCACAGCCTGAAAGGATTGGCCGCCAGCATCGGCGCAAATGAACTCAGCGAAGCCGCCAAGCAATTGGAAGTGGCCCTGTCTGAAGGCGAAACAAATCTGGACGCCCAGGTAGATACCGTTATCAGCCTGCTAAAAATTGTGCTGGAAACGATAGACCAAATTTTGCAGGTCTCCAGCCCATCACAACCAGCCATTGCGCCAGCAGAAATCCGTGATACAACCATTGAAGAGCAAATTGCCGAGTTAATTACATTGCTTGAAGAAAACGACGCTGGCGCGGTTAACTGTATTGACAGCTTGATAAGCATGGCAAAAAGTGAATTACAAGCCGAACTGCAGCCTGTCCAACGGCAAATTCATCGCTACAATTTCGAAAATGCCCTGGCAAGCCTGAGACAATTTGAAGGGAAATATCGTATGCGCAAAAAACAAACAAACACCCGGGGCAAGCCATGAAAACCTTAACAATTCTTTTCCTTTGTCTGAGCCTCGCGCTAATCCTGGCCGCCTGCCAACCAACCAGCGACCATGATATCCGCGGCGTATGGCAATACACAATGACTGCCAGCGATGGCAATGTCTACGACAACGGCACAATCACCTTTTCTGGAAGTCCTACGCGCGGCACATATCTCCAGGTCAACATCTATGAGATTGAATACGATGGCGAATACCAGGTCAGCGGCGCAAACATAAGCCTGAGCGGGAGCGAAACCTGGCAAGGCGCATTTGTGGATGCCAATCAAATCAACGGCACATGGCAGCACGAAAACGGGGATAGCGGCACATTTAGCGCGGTACGCTAAGAAAGATTCTCTGACATTTGCCGTAAAGAAAGCCGTATTTTGGGGTGTGAGTACGCGCTCACACCCCAAAATACGAAAACTTATCACGGGAATTTCCAAAGAGCCTTCGGAAATAATCCGCCGTTTTTCGGGTTTTGTGTTATGCTTAAGTAAGCGCTTACATGCGCGATTTTTGTGCGCATTTTCACATCTTTCACCCTTAAGGACACCCCATGAGCGACAAAATCGAACAACTAATTAACCAAATGAGCCTCGAAGAAAAAGTCAGCCTGCTGGCGGGCGCAGATATGTGGCATACCGTCCCAGTCGAGCGGCTTGGTATCCCGGTCATCAAAGTTACTGACGGCCCTAACGGCGCGCGCGGCGCGGCAGGCAGCACCAGCCCAACCTCGGCCTGCACCCCTTGCGGCGCGGCTCTCGGCGCCACCTGGAATACCGAACTGGTCGAGGAAGTCGGCAAACTGCTGGCCGAGGAAGTCAAGGCCAAAGGCGCGCACATCCTGCTCGCCCCGACCGTCAACATCCACCGCGCCCCCAACGCCGGGCGCAACTTCGAGTGCTACTCCGAAGACCCCTTCCACAGCGGCACCATCGCCACAGCCTACATTAACGGCCTGCAAAAGAACGGCGCGGGCGCGTGCATCAAACACTACATCGCCAATGACCAGGAATTCGAGCGCAACTCCATCAGTTCCGAAGTGGACGAGCGCCCCCTGCATGAAATCTACCTCGAACCCTTCCGCATCGCCATCGAAAAAGCCAAACCCTGGGCAGTCATGTCGGCTTACAACCGTATCAACGGCGTTTACGCGGCAGATAATGACTACACGCTTTACGAAATCCTGAAAGAACGCTGGGGATTCGACGGCATCGTCATGTCCGACTGGTTCGGCACCTATGGCCCGACTTCCGCAGAAAGCGGACTCGACCTCGAAATGCCCGGGCCGGCGCGCTGGGCCAACCTCGAGCACGTCAAAAAAGCCCTCGAATCAGGCCGCATGACTGAGGAAAAACTCAACGACAAAGTCCGGCGGATGCTGCGCACCATGGAACGCGCCGGCGCCTTTGAGAATCCCGAACTCCAGCCCGAACAGAGCAGCAACAACCCGGCCCACCGTCCGATTTTGCGACGCGCCAGCGCCGAGAGCATCGTCCTGCTCAAAAACGACGGCAGCCTGCCCATCGACGAAGCAAAAACCATCCTTGTCCTGGGTGAAAACGCCGTCTTTGCCCAAATCGTCGGCGGCGGAAGCGCGCATGTCAACGCCCCCTATGTGGTCACGCCGCTGGATGGGATTAAGGCCCGCGCAAAAAGCGAAGTCCATTATGCCATCGGAACTCCGACGCACTTAAACCTGCCCAGCGCCCCGGCATCCTGGCTCCAAACCGAAGACGGACAACCCGGCCTGACCATGCGCGCCTACACCAACGCCGACCTGGCCGGTGAAGCCTACTCCACCGAGACCTGCGACCGTTTCAACTTCTCATGGTTCAACACCGAAACCGCCGCCCCCAACCCCGAAGCCTTCTCCGTTAAATTCACCGGAACGTTAACCGTTCCCGAAAGCGGCTCCTACGACTTCGGCCTGACCAGCCTCGGCCTCAGCCGCCTGTCGCTGGACGGCGAATTGCTGCTCGACCACTGGACCGGACGCACCGACAAAGAAATGCGCGAAAAAATCGCCGCAAAAGAACTCGAAGCCGGGCGCGAATACCAGATGTTGCTCGAATACTCCTACCAGGGTAAAGAACGCTGGCGCGGGCTGCGCTTTGGCCTGATGCCCACCCTGCCCGCCGACCCGATTGCCGAAGCCGTTGAACTGGCCGCCAAAGCCGATGTCGTCGTGCTTGTGGCTGGCGTCACCAACGAGTGGGAAAGCGAAGGCTTCGACCGTCCGAACATGGACTTGCCGCGCAAGCAGGACGAACTCATCCAGCGCGTGGCGGCCGCCAATCCGAAGACGATTGTGGTGCTCAACGCCGGTTCGCCGGTCTCGATGCCCTGGGCCGATGACGTAGCTGCCATCCTGCAATACTGGCTGCCCGGACAAGAGGGTGGCAACGCCCTGGCCGACGTGGTGTTTGGCGATGTCAACCCCTCCGGCAAACTGCCCACCACCCACCCGCTGCGCTACCAGGATAGCCCGGCCTACATCAACTTCCCCGGCGAAAACGGCAAGGTCTTCTACGGCGAGGGCATTTTCGTCGGCTACCGCTACTACGACAAGAAAGAAATGGCCGTGCGCTTCCCGTATGGCTTTGGGCTGTCGTACACGACCTTCGAGTACAGCGACCTGAAACTGGACAAAGACACCTACGGCCCCGAAGACACCATCAGCGCCACATTGACGGTCAAAAACACCGGAAAACGCGCCGGGCAGGAAGTCGTCCAGCTTTACATCCGCGATGAACAAGCCCGCCTGGTGCGCCCGGAGAAGGAACTGAAAGCCTTCGCCAAAGTGGCACTCGAAGCCGGGGAGAGCAAAACCGTCACGCTGACGCTCGACCGCCAATCCCTGGCCTTCTACGACCCGTCGATTCCGGGCTGGTTTGCCGAGGAAGGCCGCTTCGAGGTGTTGGTCGGGGCTTCTTCGGCAGATATCCGCCTGCAGGCCGGATTCCACTATAGCGGCGATGTCCTCGTCCAGGGTACCCGCACCTTCAACCTGGACAGCAAACTCAAAGACATGCTTAACAATCCGCAAGCCAAGGCTGTTCTCGAAAAGCACATTCCCGAAGTGTTGGCCGCGCCCGAAATCCAGATGGGCATGGGCATGAGCCTGAACCAGATTGCTCCCTTCGCCGCCGAAGTGCTGACAACAGAGAGGCTAAAAGCCATCGAGACGGATTTAAAAGGGTAAAAAGAACTGCAAAACAAAAAGGGACGGCTCATGCCGTCCCTTTTTGTTTTGCACATGACATATCACTGCCCTTGCTGGGCTGCCAGGTCAATGGCTTTGAACTCAAAGTAGGCGTCCATCACCAGTTTGACCATCGGCCCGGCCACGCTTGCGCCTTCGCCGCCATTGTAGGCAAAGGCAACCACCACAATTTCGGGGTCATCATAAGGTGCGTAGGCCACCGTCCACGAGTGCGAAGGCCAGGCACCAAAGCGACATTTATCTGCCGCCAGGGCAACCGCGTCACAATACTCCGCGGAACCGGTTTTGCCTGCCGGGGCATAGGTGACAGGAGGTTGGCCGGGAGGGTTGAACACCGCGTATAACGTGCCCATGTCCGGGTCGGTAACGGCCATGCGCATGCCTTCCTGCACAACCCTGATGGCCGCCAGGT
>JAWOIR010000317.1:0-4606 GCA_046484545.1 Anaerolineales bacterium | reverse complement strand
CAACAAAAGGAGACCAAAACATGCCAACTGACCCCCTATCCCCCTACCTGCCCTTTGGCGATAACACCCGCGCGCCCTGGTACGGCAAGGACATCATCTCAGTCAAACAATTCACCCGCCCCGACCTGGACTACGTTTTTGGCGTGGCCCACGAAATGCGCGGCATGGTCGAACGCGTCGGGACCTTCGACCTGCTCAAAGGCAAGATTCTCGCCAACCTGTTCTACGAACCTTCCACCCGCACCTCGTCCAGTTTCACCGCCGCGATGGAACGCCTGGGCGGCAGCGTCATCCCGATTAACGAGGTCAAATACTCCTCGGTCTCGAAAGGCGAATCGCTGCCCGACACCATCCGCACCCTCGAATGCTACGCCGATGTCATCGTCCTGCGCCATCCCGAAACCGGTTCCGCCGCCATCGCCGCCCAGGCCGCCAGGAAACCGGTCATCAATGCCGGTGACGGCGTTGGGGAACATCCCACCCAGGCCCTGCTCGATACCCTGACCATCTACGAAGAACTCGGCGAAGGCCAAATCGACGGCATGACCGTCACCATGCTCGGCGACCTGAAATATGGTCGCACCGTCCACTCGCTGGCGCGGCTGCTCTCGCTTTATAATGTCAAAATCAACTACGTCTCGCCCGAAATCCTGCGCATGCCCAAAGAAGTCATGGACGAAGTCGCCGCGAAAAGCATCCCGCAGGCCGAATACAGCACCCTGTCCGAAGTCCTGCCCGAAACCGATGTGCTCTACGTCACCCGCGTCCAGAAAGAGCGCTTCGTAAACCCCGAAGACTACGAAAAAGTCAAAAGCGCCTACGTCATCGACCCCGAAATCATGAAAGCCGCCAAGCAGGAAATGATTGTCATGCACCCGCTCCCCCGCGTCGGCGAAATCAGCCCCGACTTCGACGACGACCCGCGCGCCGCCTACTTCCGCCAGATGGAATATGGCCTGTATGTAAGAATGGCGCTGTTGGCGATGGTGTTGGGGAAGGCGTAATGTTGTTTTTCGGTTATCCAGTTATCCGGTTTCCCGGTTGAACTGGATAACCGAAAAACTGAAAGACCGGATAACCAAAATGGAATCCTTCTTCTCTTTCCTCGAAAGACGTGTCGACGACTGCTCCTCGCTCTTATGCGTGGGACTCGACCCGCACGTTTCTGACCTGCCCGAGCCGACCGCTCAGGGCGCGCTGGACTTCAGCCTGAATCTCGTTAAACAAACCGCTCCCTACGCTGCGGCCTTCAAACCCAACGCCGCCTTCTTCGAGCAATTCGGCGCAGAGGGCTGGACGGCGCTCAAAACCGTCATCGAAGCAATCCAGGAGCAGTCCGACCGCCTGGGTTCGATGATACCTGTCGTGCTGGACGCCAAACGCGGCGACATCGCCTCGACCGCCGAAGCCTACGCCAAAGCCGCCTTCGAGGGTCTCGGCGCGCACTGCATCACCCTCAGTCCCTACCTCGGCAAAGACTCAATCGACCCCTTCATCGGCAACCCCGAAAAAGGCGTCTTCCTGCTCTGCAAAACATCCAACCCCGGCTCCGACGACCTGCAAAACTTGCTGGTGACCAACGACCAACGACCAACGACCGATTCTTCCGTCCTTGGTCATTCGTCTTCTGTCACACCTTCTCCGTCCTTCGCTCCCCTGTATATCCACGTCGCCCACCTCGCCCAAACCTGGAACACCCAGAACAACATCGGCCTGGTCGTCGGCGCAACCCAACCCGAAGCGCTGACCCGCGTCCGCGCCACCGCGCCGGATTTGTGGTTCCTGGCCCCCGGCGTCGGCGCACAGGGCGGTGATTTGGAAGTGGCCCTCAAAGCCGGTCTGCGGAAAGACGGCATGGGCATGTTAATCCCCGTCTCGCGCGGCATCTCGCGCGCGGCAAATCCCGGGCTGGCGGCAGCAGAGTTCCGGGATGAGATAAACGCTTTTCGATAGTCGATATTGGTTATTCGGTATTCGAGTATCGAATTATCGAATAACGAGTATCGAGCATCGAATTATCAAGTATCCAGCATTCCCCTCGCGGAGTTCCCCTCATGACAAATCCCCAATTACCAATCACCAATTACCAGGCCTCCCTCGCCGACGCCCTGCTCGAAGCCGGTTGCATCAAATTCGGCGAATTTACCCTGAAATCGGGCTTAATCTCGCCCATCTATATCGACCTGCGCCGCATCATCACCTATCCCAATCTACTCGCCCAAATTGGACAGGCTTACCTGCCCCTAATCCGCAATTTGCAATTTGACAGACTTGCTGGCCTGCCCTACGCCGCCATCCCGATTGCGACCGCCGTTTCGCTGGCTGGCGACTACCCGATGATTTACCCGCGCAAGGAAGTCAAGGCCTACGGCACCAAGGCCGAAATCGAAGGCGACTTCAACCCCGGCGAAACCGCCCTGGTCATCGACGACCTGGCCACCACCGGCGGCAGCAAATTCGAAGCCATCGAAAAACTGACCGGCGCGGGACTCAAGGTCAAGGACGTGGTTGTCCTTGTAGACCGCCAGTCCGGGGCGCGCGAAGCCCTCGAAGCGGCCGGTTTCCGCCTGCACGCCGTCCTGACCATCAGCGAAATGCTTGCTCATTGGGAACAGACCGGCAAAGTGGAAAAAGAAAAAATCGCCGCCACGCGCGAGTTTCTAAAAAATGCGTAGCCACTTCCCGGTCGCTGTCCACCTGCTCTTTATCCGGGACGAAAACATCCTGCTCCTGCGCCGCTTCAACACCGGCTACGAAGACGGGAAGTACAGCCTGGTGGCCGGGCATCTCGAGGCGGGCGAAACCGTCACCCAGACCGCCATCCGCGAAGCGCAGGAGGAGGCCGGGGTAAACATCGCCCCGGAAAATATTCGCGTGGTGCAGGTTTGCCATCGCAAATCTGACGATGAGCGCATTGATTTCTTCGTGCAGGTCAAAGCCTGGGATGGCCAAATCCAAAACATGGAAACGGATAAATGCGATGACCTATCCTGGTTCCCGCTTGCGGAGTTACCCGCCAATATGATTCCCTACGTACGCTTTGGGATTGAGAATTATCAAAAGGGAGCTTTTTACAGCGAGTTTGGTTGGAAGGGATGAGATTGCGAATCAAGAAACAGGCCGAGAAATCGCTCCCGGCCTGTTTCTTTTATTTGATTGATTTTGCAATGCGGATTAACTCTATCTCATCCACCGTATCGCTTGAAAGTCTGTAGACCAGTCCGCCGATTCGCCAGTAAAGTTCTGTATCTTTCTTGGTAGAATCCCATTGTCCATCTTCACCAAACCCGCCTTGAATAACCCAGGTGTAACGCCCGTTAATATTTTCCCATTTCGCGGTTTCGATTCCCGCAGGCCGCAGGATTCGCCAATCCTGTTGTATTGTCAATCTGATATTTTGGCCTGTCTGATTTTGCCAAACGAGTCTCACCCATGTGTTTGAATTGGCTACATTTCCTTCGCGCGCTACGAACCCATCCGGCAGGTAAGCCGGTGCTTCAAACAAAAAGGGTGGATTCTCCAAAATATCGTCTACTGCTTGCGGCTTATACAAATTGGCATCATCTTCGTTGTTTTGCAAAGCAGGGATCGACTCGGCCATGCGTATCAACTCGTCCAGAGGCAGGGCCGATTCGGCCTCACCCGTTTCTTGATTGAATTTTGGGGATACTATCAGTAAATAGGTCAGGCCATCTTTTTGCAAATAGATTTTTATAAAATGTGATGTGTGCTTCCAATCGCCGAAATCTTGACTGTAGAAAGTTCCGCGAACCAACAAGGCTGGTTGTCCGTTGATTTTAATTTCTTCGGCATTGTCGAGATCCGAGATGATAATAGGCCAGGTTTTGGCCCCATCATCAATCCAAAAGTCTATCCAGGAAGAGCCTTCGGAATATATATAAGTCACAGCAATTTGATTGCCATTATCTTTGAGAATTTGCAATTTTTCTCGAAAACTATAACCGTCTGGAACATAGGCCGGCAGGGCAAATTCAAACGGGATATCTTTAAGGGCGTATGAAATGGTATTTTCATCTGAGGAAATATAAGAAATCGGATTATCCTTGTCTATAACTGGTGGACGCCAAAAACTCTGTTCCACATCAAACCCGGCGATAATCCTGATCAACTCCACGATACCCGCCCGGGCCGGTTCTGAAAATGTGAACAGGGCCGCGAACAGGATCAGGCATATCAGCGCAAACCTGGTAACAAGTCTGAAGTTTGGCTTGGCTGCTTTGCTTTGAACTGGTCTGCTCGAAAGGCGTTCGTACAGTTTTTGCTGGAAATCCGGTCGCACGGCCGGGCGGTTCTGGTAGAGAAATTTATCGTCCATATTTTATTTCTCCCATTCTGCGCGCAATTTTGCCACAGCGCGCGATAAAATTGTCCCGACATTGCTTTCGCTCAACCAGGTCTGGCGGGCAATCTGGCGGTTATTCAATTCTGCGCCATATTTGAGCGCGATCAAAAGCCGCTCGCGTTCCGAAAGGCAGGGCATCAGGCTGGCCAGGCGCTCAAAGTCGAGACGTTGCTCCACATCGGCTTCGACGTGTTGGCGCGCCAGTTCTGGCGGGACAGCTTCCAGCCCCACCTCGTTTCTGCG
>JAWOIR010000315.1:0-6413 GCA_046484545.1 Anaerolineales bacterium | reverse complement strand
CCGGGGCTTCGCTGGGCATCGCCCTGGCCTGTGACCTGCGCATCGCCGCCGACAGCGCCCGTTTCGTGGTCGGGTTCAACGGCATCGGGCTGGTTCCCGACTCGGGGGTTTCGCTGCTGCTCCCGGCCCTGATTGGCCTGGGGCGCGCGCTGGAATTCACCTTCAGCAACCAGCCCATCAGCGCCAAAAAGGCCCTCGAATGGGGACTGGTCAACCGGGTGGTCAATCTCGAAGACCTGCACACCGAAACCGCCGCCCTGGCTGCGGAACTCTCGAAAGGCCCGGCTGGCGCGTTTGGCCTGAGCAAACGCCTGTACAACAAAGCCATTCTGCCCAACATCGAATCCGTTCTTGAATACGAAGGTCAGTTGCAGGAAATTGCCGGGAAAAGCGTAGAACATCAAGAAGGCGTGGCGGCGTTCCTGGAAAAACGCCCGCCGAAATTTCAATAAATTTAGTAGGAGCGACCCGGCGGGTCGTCCCTACAGGAAACATTTTATGCAATTCGAACCTGTCATCGGTCTTGAAGTCCACATCGAAATGCAGACGCAATCGAAGATGTTTTGCGCCTGCCCGGTGGTCGATTCTGTTTCTGCGCCGCCCAATACGGCAGTCTGCCCGATTTGTGCCGGGCATCCCGGCACACTGCCGGTCATCAACGAGAACGCAATCGAATATGCCCTGCGTGTGGCCCTGGCGCTGGAATGCAAAGTCAACGAGACCAGCGTCTTTGCGCGCAAGAATTATTTTTACCCCGATATTCCCAAAGGCTACCAGATTTCGCAGTATGAGCAGCCGCTGGCCGAACGCGGACGGATTGTGCTGCCAACGTCAGAGGGCGAGAAAGTGATTCGCATTCGGCGGGTGCATTTGGAAGAGGATACCGGCAAGTTGACGCACGTCAGCACGGAAACGGACTTGACAACGGCTGAAGCAGAAAAACGGCTGGAGGACACGGGGAAGCGCAGGTTGTCCAAAAAATGGCTGCCGGATATTAAGCAGGAGCCTTACAGCCTGGTAGACCTGAACCGCGCCGGGGTGCCGTTGTTGGAAATTGTGACCGAGCCAGATTTTCGCTCTGCCGAGGAAGTTCGTATTTATGCGATGTCGCTGCGGGCTTTGGTGCGGGCGTTGGGCGTCAATTCGGGTGATATGGAAAAAGGCGTCATGCGCATCGAGCCGAATATTTCCATTCGTCCGCTTGGGTCCGGAATCTTGGGAACGAAGGTCGAAATCAAGAACCTGAATTCCTTCCGCGCGTTGGAGCGGGGTGTGGCGTATGAAATCAAACGCCATGAAGCGCTCCTGCTGAGCGGCAAGTCTGTGTCTCAGGAAACCGTCGGGTGGGACGAGGCGGCGCAGGCGACTTTTAGCCAGCGCTCAAAAGAGGACGCCCACGATTATCGCTACTTCCCGGAGCCGGATTTGCCGCCGCTGCATATCAGCGCGGAATGGATGGCGCGGGTCAAAGCCGCTTTGCCGGAACTTCCGCTGGCGCGGGCGAAACGCTACCAGCGTGATTTCGGTTTAAGTATCGCTGAAGCGAGCTTCCTGGCGGAGGATGCGGCCCTGGGCGTGTATTTTGAACAGGTTATGGAAGCAGGCGGCGGGTCGGTGCGTTCGGCCTTTGCCTGGGTAACGGGAGAATTGCTGGGGCTGGTGAACGCTTCAGGAAACGGTTTCGAGTCCGTCAAAGTCCATCCCCAAGACCTGGCGGATTTGTTGAAGATGGTGGCAGACGGTGAAATCAACCAGGCAACGGCCAAAACGGTGCTGATGGAGATGTTTACCAGCGGACAAAAGGCGGCTGAGATTGTGGCGGCCGGGGGGTTGAAACAGGTTTCGGACGGCGGCCTGATTGCGCGGCTGGCAGCCGAGGTGCTGGCCGAAAACCCTGAGCAGGTGTTGAGTTACAAAGCCGGGAAGGTGACGGTGGCAAACTTCCTGTTCGGGCAGGTGATGCGCAAGGCGGGCGGCAAAGCCAACCCGCAGGTGGTGCGCGAAGTGCTGGAGAAATGCTTGCGGTAACTCTTTTTGTCTGACATATCGCAGTAAAACAAGTGACAAGTCTCATATTGACCTGGCTTTGAATTTCATGTACCCTTAAGGGGCATAAACCACGGCGAATAATCATATGATTTGCGTCTGCCACATACCCTTGCTAAGAGCGGGCTTCCGATCCGGTAGCCCGTTTGTATTTTAAATTCACTACCCAATTCCAGGAGATGAACAATGTCCGGTCAAATCAATGCCTTTGAAATGGCACAGCAACAATTCGACGGTGTCGCCAAACAACTGAATCTGGACCCGCAGATTGCGGAAGTCTTGCGCTGGCCGATGCGCGAGTATTCTTTCCGTATCCCGGTGCGCATGGACGATGGCTCGCTGCGCACCTTTCAGGGGTTCCGCGTTCAACACAATGACGCGCGCGGCCCGGCCAAGGGCGGGATTCGCTTCCATCCTTCCGAGACCTTCGATACCGTGCGCGCCCTGGCAACCTGGATGACCTGGAAATGCGCTGTGGCGGACATTCCGCTGGGCGGCGGCAAAGGCGGCGTGATTGTCGATTCGGCTTCGCTCTCGACCATGGAAAAAGAGAAACTGTGCCGCGGCTGGGTGGATGTGATGTGGAAGAACATCGGCCCGCGCCAGGATGTCCCGGCCCCGGACGTTGGCACCACCCCTCAGATGATGGTCTGGATGATGGACGAATATTCCAAACTGGTCGGCGAGTACACGCCGGGCGTTTTCACCGGCAAACCGCTGGGCGGCGGCGGTTCGGCTGGCCGCACCGAGGCGACTGGTTACGGCACGATTTACTGTGTGCGCGAGGCAATGACGCACCTGGGCATGGATTCAACCAAGTCGGTTGCGGCCCTGCAGGGCTTTGGCAATGTTTCACAATACGCGGCGATTGGCTTTGTGGAGATGCTGGGCGGCAAAATTGCATGTGTCTCATGCTGGGACCGCCACGACCGGGTTGCCTACACCTACAGCCACAAAGACGGCTGCGACCCGCATTTCCTGATTTCGATTACCGACCAGTACGGCACAATTGACAAGGAAAAGGCCGAAAAAGCCGGTTATGTCATTGAAGATGGCGATGCCTGGATTACCAAAGAAGCCGATGTGTTGATTCCGGCTGCGCTCGAAGGCCAGATTAATGCCGAGACGGTCAAGAAACTTCACAGCCGCGTGCGGATTGTGGCCGAAGGCGCCAACGGGCCAACCACCCCCGATGCCGACGAGTTCTTCAAGGCCAATAAAATCTTCAATATCCCCGATTTCCTGTGCAATGCCGGCGGCGTGACGACTTCCTACTTCGAGCAGGTTCAGAATGACATGAACTTCTACTGGAGCAAGGAAGAAGTGCTGGAAAAACTGGATGCCAAGATGACCTCCGCTTTCTACGGCGTGCTTGGGATGGGCCAGCGCGAAGGCGTTTACATGCGCGACGCGGCTTACATGGTCGCCATCGAGCGCGTGGTCAAGGCCATGCAGTTGCGCGGCTGGGCCTAATCCAACCCCTACAAAAACGCCTGTTTGAGCGGCTTATGCCGCCCAAACAGGCGTTTTTGCGTTAATCGGTTGTGGCAGCGTTGTCACCGCCAACCGTTTTTGTTACGCACCCAAATCATTCCGAAATTGCAGGCAATAATGATGAAAGGTATTGCTGACCCAAGCGCTGTTCATCCCGAACGGGGCCAGGCGCTGGTTGTCCTGCATCCAGATTTTCTCGTCTTTTAGCGTGTACACCTTGCCCAACTCGCGCGCGATATCCCAGGCCAGCGGGTAAATCTTGCCGCCCTTCTTCACATTTTTGACGATAATCGTCAGGTAGGCGCGCTCTTTCAAGAGCGGCTGCAACCCGGCGTAAATCTCCACCAGGAGCGCCAAAAAAGCCTCGTACTCGTGGATGTTGCCCAAATCATGCGGGTCGTCCGAATAGACCACGTCCAGCGCGTCACTCTCGCGGCGTTTTTTCTGATTTTGTGCGCCCTTGGCATGCAGCATGTCCCAGTAAGGAGGGGATGTCAGGACATAATCGACGCTGGCGGGCGGGATTCCGTACTCAGTCGCTTTCGCCGCGTCGCCATGGATGACGGTCGCTGCCAGACCCGCGCCTTCTTCCCCTAAACCGGCTTTTTCCTGCCCCACAATTTCTGCCGCAATTTCGGCATATTTGGCGTTTAACTCGATGCCCCAGGCGTTTCTCCCCACCCGAAGCGCAGCGACCAGCGCCGAGCCGGTCCCGGCCATCGGGTCGAGGATGGTTCCACCTTTTTTGGTGAAAAATTCGATGAACTCCTGCGCCATCGTCTCCGGGAATTTGGCCGGGTGCACCAAAACCCCCTTCTTACGCGGCGGCGGGTTGTGGACAAACCACGATTTCTGGAACTTGAGCCAGGTCTTCGGGTCGAGGTCGTTGAGTTTGTTGTTGGGCATGGGCGGATGATACCAGAATTTGGGCGATTTGCCCGGCAAATCACTTTCTGCTATTCGCTCACCTGGCTGCACAGGCCAATTGCAATCTGCTGGCGCAGTTGGATGAGTTCGGGGAATTGGTAAAAGAACAGGACTTTTTGCTCGGCAATGCTGTTTCCGCGCGGGCGTTCGCTCAGGATGAAGAAAGAGAAGGCTTCGGCGATGTCTTCTTCGGGGCTGGTGGCGGCGTAGTCGGTGATGAACTGGTCTTCGTAGGTGTAGTAGAACTCGTCGAGACGGTCGTAGTAGCGGTCATCGTCTTCTTCCAGGTCAATGTCTTCCCACTCGTCGAAAATATCGTACCAGAATTGTTCGATGAACAGGTTCATGTATGAATCAGGGTTGGCGCAGCCTTCATAAGTGAAGTAGTTGGGGCATTTCAGACTCTCGTTGTAAAAAATATCGGGGTCGTCGGGGTTGTTGAAGACCTGCAAATTGGGCTCGATTTGGCTGGCGTTCAACGTCAGCAGGTGGGCAAATTCGTGGACGAGGGTAAAGGTCAAATCCTGTGGATGTTCGGCGTCGGCAATGTCCACCCACAAATCCCAGCGGGTTGGGTCGGTCAGGGATTGGCTGACGGCGGCCAGGCTCTCGTCCTTGCCGTCGGTGTAGATGATGAATTCGTTCAGGTAGGTGCGCTGTTCAGCGGGAATCAGGGCGGCGTAGTAGCGCCAGATGTTGGTATGAGCGTCGGTATTTTGCTGCCAATTTCGCCAGCGGCTTGGCACATCGGGGTTGATTTCAGGGTAGAGCAATTCGTCACCACTGACCGTGTAGGTGACGAGGACGATTTCCTCGTCGGCGCTGGCATGGTGGGCTTTGCCGCGCAGGGCATTCGCCGTGGAGGGGGTCAGGATGGAGTCCAACCCCTGCATGCAGGCGATGACGCAGTCGCCGTTCGGGCAATCGGCGTCAGCGTAGGATTCGGTTGGTTTAACGGGAGCAGGCTGGGGGTCGCTGCGTTCCGACGACGCTGGGGAGGGCTGGGTGGCCGGGGCGTAGGAATAGTCATTGACCTCCGAAACGCCGAAAATCAGGCGTTCCGCAGCCATACAGGCCAGGGTGGCAAGGGCCAGGGCAGTGAGTACCAGTAAGAGGCGGGTTTTGAGCATGGGTTTCTCCTGTGGTTAGTCGATAAGCGCGGCGTAAGCCAATGATTCAAAAATATCGGGGGCGCGCCAGAAGCCGGGCATGGTTTGGGCGAGCAGGATGCCGAGCATATCTTCCTGCGGGTCGACCCAAAAGCGGGTGCCGGCTGCGCCGCCCCAGCCGAAGGAGCCGAGCGAACCGCGCCGGTTGCCCCTGGATAAGTCGGTCAGCACGCCAACGCCCAGGCCCATGCTGAAACCCTCATCGGCAGCGATTTCGCCGGGCGGGAAGGGCAGGTGCGGGGTGGTGAGGACTTCGAAGGTTTTGCGGCTGAGCAGGCGGCGGTCTTTGAATTGGCCGCGATTGAGCAGCATTTGGGCGAAGTTGAGGTAGTCGGCGGCGGTGGAGAGCAGGCCGCCGCCACCTGAGAAGACCGGCGGCGGGGCGCTGCGGTCGACTTCGGGGCCTTCGGCGGGTTTTAGGCCGCCATCTTCGCGCGGGGCGTACATGGTGACCAGGCGATTCAGTTTTTCTTTGGGGACCCAGAAGCCAGTATCGACCATTTCGAGCGGGGTGAAGATGCGTTCCTGGAAGAAATCGGCCAGGCTTTGGCCGGAAATCATTTCGACCAGGCAGCCGAGGACATCATGTGCCATGCTGTACCAGAAGCGTTCGCCGGGTTGGTGGACGAGCGGCAATTCGGCAAGTTTCTGGATGAATTCGCTGGATGATTTGCTCTCGAAGATATTGGCTTTCTCGTAAAGTTTATCAACCGGGTGGTCGGGGTCAAAGCCGTAACTCAAACCGGCGGAGTGGGTCAGCAGGTGGCGGATGGTGAT
>JAWOIR010000286.1:0-4267 GCA_046484545.1 Anaerolineales bacterium | reverse complement strand
GGTCACGACGATTCTCAATTCCCGCCTCCGGTGTCCCCGACAAACCCTTGGAAGGCCATCCCGAGCTCAACACTCGACCGGCTCAATCGTCAGTATACGCGTCGCAAACAGGGGGTGCCAGCAGGGCTCAGTCGATGGGCGCGCTCAGCACCGTGTGCTCGGTGACGATGCCCCCGCGATTGCCGATCTCGATGGAGCCATAGCGCTCCTCGAAGCACGGCGGCAACTCGCGGTCCCCTTCCACGGACAGCCACAGCCTGAGCAGGTGTCGCCTGCGCTCCTGCTCCGGCCAGTCGACGAAGGCCGTCCGGTCGTGGAGCTGGGAATGGTTGGGTGCAATGGCACGGGTCACACCGCGCAGGTCGCCGCTCATCAAGGTGACGGGCGCAGCGGCCATGGCGACATCCGTGCCGGTTCCAATCGCCAAGCCAACATCGGCCTGGGCCAGGGCCGGGGCGTCATTGACTCCATCGCCGACCATGGCTACAACGGTTTTAAGGCTGGATGGTTGGGTAGATTCACCTTCAACCTTTAAACCTTGTAACTTTCTAACCTGTAACGCTTTTCCATCCGGCAACACTTCCGCAATCACCTCATCCACCCCAACTTGACGCGCAATCGCTTCAGCCGTTTTCTGGTTGTCGCCGGTCAGCATGACAACTTTCAGGCCCATGCTGCGGAGTTCGGCAATCGCTTCGGGTGAACCGTCTTTTATCGTATCGGCTACAGCGATGATACCGGCTACCTGACCATCCACCGCGACCAGCATGGCGGTTTTGGCTTCGGCTTGCAGGCGTTCCAGTTCGGATTCCAGCCCGCTAAGCGGATAGCCGCGCTTTTCCATCATACGCAGGTTGCCAACCGCCACCTTGCGCCCATCGACCTCAGCCTCGACGCCGTGTCCGGCTTCAGCAGCGAAACCAGCCGGTTCAGCGAGAGTCAGGCCTCGTGTCGTGGCCTCAGCCCAAATCGCCTCACCAAGCGGATGTTCGGAGCCTTTTTCAACGGAGGCGGCCAGGGTCAGTAACCAGTCTTCAGTATTCAGTGAGTCAGTATTAGTAACTGACAACTGATTACTGGACACTGGATACTGGCTACTAATAACTACGTCCGTCACCGCCGGTTGTCCCTTCGTAATCGTGCCAGTCTTGTCCAGCACCACCACAGAGACTTTGCCAGCGCGTTCAAGCGCCTCACTGCTACGGAACAACACGCCCATTTCCGCGCCCTTACCCGTCCCGACCATGATGGCGGTCGGGGTCGCCAGGCCCAGGGCGCATGGGCAGGCAATCACCAGCACGGCCACCATATTAATCATGGCACGGGTGAAATTGCCGGGGTCGCCCAGGAAGTACCAGCCCGCAAACGCCAGGGCGGCAATCAGGATGACAATCGGCACAAACACGCCCGAAACTTGGTCAGCCAATTTTTGAATCGGGGCCTTGCTGCCCTGGGCTTCCTCCACCAGGCGCACAATCTGCGCCAGGGCGGTTTCCTTGCCAACCTTGGTGGCTTCAAATTTGAGCATGCCCTGTTTGTTGATGGTTGCGCCAATCAGCGGGTCGCCCGGCTTCTTTTCAACGGGCAACGATTCGCCAGTAAGCATGGATTCGTCAACTGTGGAACGCCCCTCGACGACCACCCCATCCACCGGGATTTTCTCGCCCGGGCGGACGATGACGACATCCCCAACCAGCACATCGTCCACCGCTATCTCGGCCTCGACCCCATCCCGAACGACACGGGCGGTTTTGGCGCGCAGGCCCATCAGTTTCTTGATGGCCTCAGAAGTGCGCCCTTTGGCGCGGGCTTCGAGGAATTTACCCAGTTTGATAAGCGTAATAATCACGGCAGCGGTTTCAAGGTAAACGTGACCATCCAGCCAGCCAAAGGTTATCGGCAGCGAGTAGAAATAAGCGGCGGATGTTCCGAGCGCAATCAGTACGTCCATGTTGGCAGAGAAATTGCGCAGGGCCTTGAACGCGCCGACATAGTATTGCCAGCCGACGTAAAACTGAACCGGCGTTGCCAGGGCCAGCAAAATCCAGTTAAACCACCAGTGGGCTTCGAGCATCCCGCCCATGTGCGGGGTTCGGTCTGCATAGACAAAGTCGGGCAACAGTCCAAAGTCCATGCTCATTGAGAGCAGGAAAAGTGGGATGGTGAAAACCAGGCCAATTATCAGCAGGCGACGCTGGGTGTCAATTTCGTGTTGGCGGGCTTGGGCTTCGGCGTCTTCGCCATCGCCGCCCAATTCGAGGGCTTCAAAGCCAGCAGCACTAATCGCACGGCGAATTTCGGCTTGCGATATGACAGTTGGCACATACTGGACGCGCGCTTTTTCGGTGGTGAAGGTCACTTGTGATTCAAGTACGCCTTCCAGTTTGGAAATGGCTTTTTCGAGGCGGCGGGCGTCATTATCGTCAGAAAGACGTTTGATGACCAGGTCGGCCTCGCCGGTGGCAATTCCGTACCCAGCGCGTTCGACTCGGGCGATGATTTCGGTCAAGCCCAGTTTGGCGGAATCAAACTCGACGGCAGCGCGCTCACTCGATAAATTAACCGAGGCCGCTTCGACGCCGTCCAGTTTCTTCAAGTTGCGCTCCACTGCCGCGACGCAGTTGGCGCAGGTCATACCGGTGATGGGGAGGGTGAGAGATTTGGTCATAAGAATCAGATTTCAAGTGTCAGGTGTCAGGTTTTACGGCTGTACCGCCGCCTTTAGGCAGCGTTTTACAAGGCAAAAGCATCTCAAACTCAAACGTGCCTTATCCAACACAGCGCAGTCAAAGGGCAGGCTTTTACCTGACACCTGACACAGAAACACCTAAAACTTCTTAAAGTGCCAACCCAACTGCCGGATAATTAATCTCGTCCAGCAGGGCTTTGATTTTGTCCTCGGTCGCAGGAGCGTCAAAGACGATTTCCACGGCTTTGGTGCCGGCATCGGCTTTGACAGACTGCACACCGCCAAGTTCAGACACTTCGTTCTGAATGGTGTTGACGCAATGTCCGCAAGAAATATTGGGAACAGAAAGTTTGATGGTGGTCATAAGAATCTCCTTGATTGTTTTGAGAGGTAGGGGCGCAACAATGCTGCGCTCATTCGCCGGATTTGCTAAACCTTATTCGCCATTTCGAAAACTTCGCTAATCTCCGTCAAAACGCGCTCGCGTTCTTTTGGGTCTTCACCCTGAATGGCGGTGATAACACAAGAGTTCAGGTGGTCTTCCAAAATTTTGGTGCTTACCTTGTTGAGCGCAGCTTGCACTGCGTTAATTTGACGTATCAGGTCTATGCAATAGACATCTTCTTCAGCCATGCGCACAATGCCTTTTAGATGGCCTTCGGCAGATTTCAAACGTCGCAAAGTTGCGGCTTCCATAAGTATCCTTCCTACCCCCCCCGGGGGGGATGGGGTAGAGATATTATAGTGGAATTCTACAGAAATGTCAAATCAAAATACCAGGAAAGACAAAACGGCCCTTTGGGGTTTCCCGGAGTAAGTTCCCGCATCATGACAAATATCAGAGAACCGACAAAACTAATCGTGCATAGTCGACAATTTAGAGTTACAATAGCCGCATTCATAGGAGAAGCACCCAGGAGAAATTGCCACTAACCGAAGGAGGAAGATTTTCATGGAAGGTGAAGTTTATTACCCATCACAAGAAAGCACCGCCAAGAGTTACGTACAGGACTGGGAGGCCCTGGCCGCAAGCGCACTCAAAGACCCGCAAGGCTTTTGGGCGGAGCGCGCCGAGGAATTGTTCTGGTTCAAAAAGTGGGACACCGTACTGGATGACAGCCAGAAACCGTTTTTCAAGTGGTTCAGCGGCGCAAAAGTCAATATCGCCTACAACTGCGTCGATGTTCACCTGCAAACCTACCGCAAAAACAAACTGGCCCTGATTTGGGAATCGGAAGATGGCAAGAGCGACCGCACCTTTTCATATTATTCGCTCAACCGCGAAGTCTGCCGCATGGCCAACATCATCAAGGCCATGGGTATCGAAAAAGGCGACCGGGTCACCATTTATATGGGGCGCATTCCCGAAATCATGTTCGCCATGCTGGCCTGCGCTAAAATCGGCGCGATTCACTCGGTCATCTTCGGCGGCTTTTCGGTGGACGCCCTGCACGAGCGCATCTCAGACTCCGAATCGAAACTGGTCATCACCTGCGACGGCTCCTTCCAAAACGGTAAACTGGTCGAACTCAAGCGCATTGTAGACGAATCCCTGCGCCACTGCCCGACCGTCGAAAA
>JAWOIR010000245.1:0-7647 GCA_046484545.1 Anaerolineales bacterium | reverse complement strand
ATTGAGTTGCCACGTCTTGCTTAAAATCAGCGAGGATAATTTTTTCGGCATCGCCGAATTTCGCCAGGTCATACGCGGCGGCAGTGCCTTGACGACCAGAACCGAGAATGATGTAGTTATAGCCCATTGCGGCCTCCTGTGGAATGATTTGTAGATTCTAGCACAAGAGTATCCAAAACCGGCAGCCTTGTTGAGATGCGCAATGTTTGGCTTGATTGGCTCGAGTAAAAAACGAGACGGATGAGTGAGTACTCATCCGTCTCGTTTTTTTAAGCCTGAAATTTACCAGGCCGGGCTAGCCTGTTCACCCGAGATGCGATAGGGTGCCCAGGCAAGGGCAACCAGGCGAACTTCGATTTCTGTCTTTTTGGGTTTTATCACAACTGTTTCAAAATTCTCGGTAGCCGGGTCTATTTTAGACTCAAGGGCCTCGGCTTCACGTTCAAATTCAGCGGTTAATTCTTCAAGTTGTTTTTTGTGGGCCTCGACCGTCTCTTTGGCACGCGTCACGCCTCCCTGGCGTTGGGCAGAGCGGCCCACACTCTTAAGCGCGCTGGCGGCTTTGTTGATATTGGTGGCACTGACAACCTTGCGCCCCGTAAATGCGCCCAAGAGGGTCGCCCCCACAGAAAGCGCAGTTTGCACCTTGGACTGGCTGGCCTGGTCTGCTTCACGCTGAACGGCCTGCTCGGCCTTGCGTATGCGTTCTTGCAGTGTGTTGATACGGCTGGCATATTTTTTTCGCAGGTTTTCCACTTGCAAGTCGCGATGCTCACGGGCAACCTGCGCCAGGCGAACACGAAAATCGCGTTCGTCTTCACCGGAATCTGAAATTTCTCCCAGGCTCGGGCTGCGGAACAGTTCGAGGGTTTGACTACCGAACAGCCAACTGGAAAAATCACGCGTCCAACCCGTATAACTTCGCGCACTGGAGGCCTTTGATGGCAAGCCTTCAAAGGTCATCCCTGCTACCGGCGTTTTTTCCAAATCATTGAGTGATAAATCGACATCCAGGGCTTCTTCCCAATTAACCGGGATAACCTGATTGTGGACGGGGGTCAACGCTACAATCTCTCGCGCATCATTTATCTTTCTGCGAGCGTCGCTAAAACGAATCCGCGCGCCGCCAACCAGCATGGGTCTGTAAACCATGTCCGCCGGGTTGCCACGCACAGGGATAAAGAACTGGGGCACATCAGCAGCCAGGGTGGGCTGAGCACCGATAGCGGCTTCAAGATGGGAGGGTTGCGCGGCAACCACAGCCGCTGCACCCGCCGCAGCAACAGGCACAGCCGAGGAGGCCAACTGCCCATTTTTCTCTTTGTATGGGTCCATTAGGTCTTTAATTTGGCTGCGAGTCAACGGGCCGCGCAGGTAAGACATGCACCAGCGGGTGTTGAAAACAACCGGTTCATTCTCATGGGTATTATTCATCAAGAAAACACGGCTGCCCAGCCCGGCCAGAAGTTGATTCATCTTCTGACGGTCAAAGCCGCTCCCGGCACTGGCCGCAGCACCTTCCAATCCCTCCATCACCCTGGCTTTATCACGCTCGGTTTGCAAGCGGCCAATAAACCAGGTACCGGTGTTCGAAAGGCCTTTGTAGTCGAGGTCTACCGGGTTCTGGGTAGCCAGGACAACGCCGACACCATAAGCGCGCGCCTGTTTGAGCAGGGTAAGCAAGGGCTTCTTGGAAGGCGGGTTGGCCGTCGGCGGGAAATAGCCAAAAATTTCATCCATATAGAGCAGGGTACGCAGGCTTGTGGTTCCAGGCAGGGTGCGCATCCAGCCTAAAAACTGGTTGAGCAGCATCGAGACAAAAAACATGCGTTCACTGTCCGAAAGATGCGCAATCGAAAATATAGCTACCCGTGGCTTTCCCTGCGGGGTATATAAAATCTGATTGATGTCAAGCGGCACACCGTCCATCCAGGTGCTGAAACCCGGTGAAGCCAGCAGATTGTTCAAAGCCATCACCAGACCAAAACGGTCTTTGGATGGGTAGAAAGTCTCAACATCAAGCACGCCGATTTGTGAAATGGGCGGCTTTTGAACGCTGGCAATCAAGGCCGCCAGGTCAAGGTCTTGTCCGTTTTGCCACATTTGGCCGAGAATGCTTGAAATAAGGATGTGTTCGCGGCTTTGAAGCGGGTCAGCCTGAATATTCAGCAAGCCAAGTAAACTAGTAACGGTCGAGGAAATGCGCTCCTGAAAAAGCTCTGTATCTTCCAAAATCTCGGGCGGCGGCGCGGCAAAAGATTTCAGGATTGAAACCGGAACCCCGGCGGTGCTGCCAGGCGTGTAGATGACAACTTCAGCCGCATCGCGCAAGCGCTGAATACGGGCGCCATCCTGATCCCAGTCAGCCAGACCTTTTTTCCACATGGCCGCCTGCTGGCTGGCAAATTCATCGGCAGACAGTCCTTTGCGGGTTGCGTCTTCGATATTAATCCATGGGCGAAAATCCTCGCTGCGCAGTTCAGGGAAAGTCAGCATCAGGTTGGTCAAGTCGCCCTTGGGGTCGATTAAGATGGACGGTACGCCGTCAATGGCGGCTTCTTCAATCAAACCGATACACAGGCCGGTTTTGCCGCTGCCTGTCATGCCGACCGCAACCGCGTGGGTGACCAAATCTCGCGCATCGTAAAGCAAAAGGTTTTCGGTCAGTTTTCCCCCACCCATATCATATTCGCGCCCAAGATAAAAAACACCCAGTTTTTCATAATCCTGCATCTTTACACCTCCAAAAAATTCATTGTGCATTATTCATTGGCTTCAACAACATGATTATATACCAGGAAATGGTCAATACAGTTAAATAAAAAAACCGGGCGCTAGGCCCGGCCAAACTGTTAGTATTCAACGACCCTGGGCAGGGTTTTGGCTGCGTTAATCCAACCTTCCACCTGTCCCTGCGAGGGCAACTGGCGAACAAGTTTCCTGGCTTCGTTCACTTCAACCATCTTTTTATACAGGTTTTCAGCATTGCGCTGGGCCAATTCAGGGACAGTATCCACACCAGAAAATTCCAAGAGGTCTGAATACTCTTCGCCGACACCTGGAATCCGGAAAAGGTCGGCACGATTGACCCAGCCCAGAATCAATTTATCGCTAATGCCGGTGCTTTCTACCAAAGACTTACGACCCTTAGAAGAAGCGCCTGCCTTAAGCAAGGCTTCAATGCTTCTAATCTTGTTCGCCTTCAGTTTTTCTGCATAAGCAGGACCGATTCCTTCAATTGCGGTAAGTGCTGTCATTTTTCTCCTTTTCTGTTGGCTGTAAAGCGGGCAAGGTACACCACTTTTGTTTTGATACTCTAAGTATAGCCCAAAAATGTCTTTCTCGAATCATAACCAACCTTTTTGGGAATTCCCGCGATAAGTCCCCGTATTTTGGGATGTCAACACGCCGCAAACGCGCACGTGCTGTCATCCCAAAATACGGCCTTCTTTATGGCAGATATCAGAGAACCCACAACCGCATCAAAAATATAAAAAAGGTTCTTTAGGAACTCCCATGATAAGCCCCCGCATTTGGGGTGTGAGCGTGCGCGCGTTTGCGGCACGCTCACACCCCAAAATGCGGCCTTCTTCACGGCAAATATCAGAGAGCCAGAAGAATCTCATTTCCCAACGAATGAATGAGCGATAAAATGCGTATGCCTGTCATTTCGAACCGCGAAGCGGTGAGAAATCTTCACGCTGTGATTAAGATTTCTCGCTGACGCTCGAAATTACAAGTGTGTGCTAAATTCGTCTTGCAGAAAAATAGCCTAATTCAGGAGCACCCATGAAACGAGCCGTCAGCATCAGCATTGGTTCATCCAAGCGCAACAAAGCCGTGACGATAAACTTGCTCGGCGAAGAAATTTCTATCGAGCGCATCGGCACCGATGGCGATATGGAACTCGCCGCGCAAAAATATAAGGAACTGGACGGCACGGTGGACGCTTTCGGCGTCGGCGGCGGCGACCTGGGCGCGCTGGTGGACGGCAAATGGTATCCGTTTTACTCCGTCAAGCCGATGGTGCGCTTTGTGCAGAAAACCCCGCTGGTGGACGGTACCGGCCTGAAAAATACGCTCGAAGCGCACGCCCCTGCCTTTTTGGATGAAAAAATCGGCACGTACATCAACCAGATGGGACGCAAAGTCTTCCAGCCGGTCGGTATTGACCGCTGGGGACTGACCGCCAGTTTCCCCGCCGCTGGATACGAAGCGCGCTACGGCGACCTGCTCTTTGGGCTGGGTATCCCCATCATCCTGAGCAAGACCAGCCAGATTAAGACCATCGCTGCCCTGCTGATGCCGATTGCGGGACGCCTGCCCTTCGAGTGGATTTATCCGCTGGGCGAGAAGCAGGAGAAACGCGACCCCAAGGGCGAGAAGTGGTTCCGCTGGGCGACCGTCATCGCCGGCGACTGTCATTACATCAAACGCCACATGCCCGACGAACTACCGGGCAAGGTCATCTTCACCAACACCACCACGCCCGAAGACACGGCCTTTTTCAAAAAAGCCGGCATCAAGTACCTCGTGACCGGTACACCCGTCCTGGAGGGCCGCTCGTTTGGCACGAATATGATGGAAGCCGCGCTGGTGGCGATTTCCGGCAAGAATCGCCCGCTGACGACAGATGAGTACAACGAGTTGCTTGCCAAATTGGACTTTAAGCCCCAATTACAGGAATTAAACTGAGGCTGACAAATCGGGGGCGGAATCTACGGCACTGCACGGATTTATCTTTCCGTCAGCGCTGCGTTCACAAACGACTTAAAATTACAAGAGCCGGGGTCTTGGCCCGGCTCTCGCAAGAAGGAGGAGAAAAAGAAGAAACGTCACTGTTTGTTGACATTAATATATCATCCCCAGGTCAGGTTTGCTTGACGCTTACCCTATGATTAACCGATGATTACCCGACACATGGGGGTAAAATACTTCCATGCCCACCATTGACCTAAACCAACTCACCCGCCACCGCGTCGAGACCTTTCACCTGCCGCCTGCAAAACCGATTGCGACACCCCAGGCAGCCCTGAAATGGGTCAACCAGCGCGGGTTTGTCTATTTCTGGCCCATCAAGGGAATCGACTTCCCCAGCCTGTGGACGACGGTTGCCGGTGAGCGCGTGGTGGCCGATGCGCATGACGACCCCGGTCACGTCACCTGGGGCTGGAAAGATTCCGCGCTTGGCAAGCGTCAGTGGTATTACGCCAAAATCCTGCGTCGCAAAGCGACCATGATTGCGCTGGATATCGCCCCCTATTTCTACGCGCTCTCCGAGAATTACGGCTCGCCCGAAGAAGACCACATCATCGCCTATCAGGCCGGACGCCTGACGCTGGAGGCCAAACAGGTCTACGATGCCATTCTCGAAAAAGGCCCGCTGCACACCATTGAGTTACGCCGCGAAGCGCGCCTGACCAGCAAGGGCAGCGACTCGGTCTTCAGCCGCGCGTTGGAAGTCTTGCAGGCTGATTTCAAAATCCTGCCGGTGGGGGTGGCCGAGGCTGGGGCCTGGCGTTATGCCTTTGTCTATGACCTGACAGCCCGGCACATGCCCGATTTGCCGGAAAAAGCCCGGGCGATTGGCGAGGCCGAGGCGCGGAACCGGCTGCTGGAACTGTATTTCGCCTCGGTGGGGGCGGCGCAGTTGCGCGATGTGACCCGCCTGTTCGGCTGGGGCAAGGAGTTGACCGTCCGCGCCCTCAAGCGTTTGTTAGACGGCGGACAGGTGACGGGTGGCGCGACCTGGCCGGAAAAAGATGGGGAGTGGTACGCGTTGTCAAGTCTGATAGGTCAGGGAGTGTAAAATATCCCGATTTTACAGGTTGGAAATGTCCAAAGTCCGGAGACTTTGGACTCCAAAATTCCTTGACGTACTGAACAGATGTGCTATACTCGTGTCATCGTTACCTTTACATAGTTTGGTTCTCTGATATTTGCCGTAAAGAAGCCGTATTTTTTTTGTGAGCGCGCACGCTTACCCCAAAAAAAATACGGGAACTTATTACGGGAATTTCTAAAGAACCCACAGTTTCTGGAGAAAAAATGGCCCGAAAATCTGCTTCCCAAAACGAATCTGCCCGTAACGACGGGATGGACGACGCCAAGCGCGCTGTGCTCGACAAGGCCCTAGGCGACATCGTCAAACGCTACGGCGACGGCTCGATTATGCGCCTGGGCGAGGCCCACAGCATGGTCGTGGACGCCATCCCGTCCGGCTCACTTTCGCTCGATATTGCCCTGGGTGTCGGCGGCCTGCCGCGCGGACGCATCACCGAAATCTACGGGCCGGAGTCTTCGGGCAAAACGACCCTGTGCCAGCACATTGTGGCTGAAGCCCAAAAACTGGGCGGCACGGCGGCTTTTATTGACATGGAACACGCCCTCGACCCTGGTTACGCCGCCAAAGTAGGCGTCGATATTGACAACCTGCTGGTCTCACAGCCGGACACCGGCGAACAGGCTCTCGAAATCACCGAGACGCTTGTCCGCTCCGGCGCGGTGGACGTGGTCGTGGTCGACTCGGTTGCCGCGCTCGTGCCGCGCTCCGAACTGGAAGGCGACATGGGCGATGCCACCATGGGCGTCCAGGCGCGTCTGATGAGCCAGGCCCTGCGCAAACTATCCGGGGCCATCAACCAGACCAAGACCATGTTGATTTTTACCAACCAACTGCGCCAGAAAATCGGCGTGATGTTTGGCAACCCCGAAACCACCACCGGCGGACAGGCGCTCAAATTCTACGCCACCGTGCGCCTGGACGTGCGTCGCATCCAGTCCATCAAACTGGGCGCCGAGGTGATTGGCAATCGCACCCGCGTGCGCGTGGTCAAGAACAAGGTTGCGCCGCCCTTCCGCACCGCCGAATTCGACATCATGTACAACGAAGGCATCTCGAAGGAAGGCGACCTGCTCGACCTTGCCACCCAGTTCGAGATTGTCCAGAAGCGCGGCGCGTTCTTCTCTTATGGCGACATCCGCCTCGGCCAGGGACGCGAAAACTCGAAGGAATTCCTGCGCCAGAATCCTGAAGTTGCGCTTGAAATCGAGACCATCATTCGCCAGAAAGCGCTTGGCGGCGAACTTGTCCTGCCAATGGATATGAGCGACGATGACGGTGGCGGCGAAGATTAATTACATCCTGAAAATCAGGCGGCATACACGCGCAATCGTGTATGCCGTTTTTCTTGCGTTTCTCGCGGTGGCCTGCGCCCCGTCTTCCGAAGCCGAACCGTTTATCCCGCCGACCGCGCCCGCCACCCCGACGATGGTCGTCACGCTGGTCAGCCTGTGGACGTCGACCGCCGCGCTCGAACCAATCGCCACGCCGACGCCAGACTCTGCGCCTGAGCCGGGAGACGACCCAACGCCGACCTCCGAACCGTGCAGCGACAACCTGACATTCCTCGACGACCTGACCGTGCCGGATGGCAGTCCGGTCAATCCCGGTGAGCGCATCGACAAGCAATGGCGCGTGCAAAACAGCGGAACCTGCGACTGGGACGCGCACTATCGTCTGAAACTGGTTGGCGGATTCCCGCCTCTGGGCGCGGAACTCAGCCAGCAACTCTTCCCGGCCCGCGCCGGGGTCGAAGCCACCATCCAGATATTCTTCATCGCCCCGCCGGCCAGCGGCCTGTACCG
>JAWOIR010000231.1:0-7016 GCA_046484545.1 Anaerolineales bacterium | reverse complement strand
TCTCGTCAGCTCCCGATTCCCGGAGAATCCACCGCAGATAGTACTGATTTCCGCCGCAAAGCCAGATGAGATCCTTGCCAGACAACTTGGATCTCAGTTCATCGGACGTGCCACGCGATCGAAGATCCACGATCTCCGCGCGGCATCCCAACGGCGACTGGTGGCCCGCCGCTCCGAATCGCAGTTTGACTTGCCAATCGGTGCGCGGCTTGTCGATTTTCTCTTCTTCGAGAATGTGCTGGATGCGCGCTTCGATGTTCTTGGCGCGCCCGGCGACATTTTTCGTGGCGCGATTGCCGAAGAAACCTTTGGCAAACTTGTCACCGCCATCGGATTTGCCGCCTTTTTTCATTTTGGTCATGCCGCGAATGTGGTTGGCAGCGGCGCGTAGTTGGGCGATTTGTTGCTGCTGGTCGACGTAGGCTTGTTGCTGCTGCTCGAATTCATCCTGCTTGCGGGCGGCGTAGTCGCTGTAAGTGCCGGAATAGGCTTTGAGTTGATGGGTTTTGGGGTCGATTTCGAAGATGCCCGTAACGCTATTATCCAGAAAAGCGCGGTCATGCGAGACAACCAGCACGGCCCCCTTGAAGCCCCGCAGCCAGGCTTCGAGCCATTCGAGCATGGCGATGTCGAGGTGGTTGGTGGGTTCGTCGAGCAGGAGCAGGTGCGGCTCGGTCAGCAGGATGCGCGCCAGTAGCAGGCGCGTTTTTTGTCCACCGCTCAACTGGCTGACGGGGGTTTCGGGGTCGAGATGGGCCAGGCCGAGCGGGGCCAGGATGCTTTCAGGGTGGATGTCGAGGCTGGAGAGTTGCGCCAGGGCGGCATCATACTGCGCTTGCAGGGCCGAATCGGCGGGGGAGACGGTCAATGCCTGGGCCAGGGATGCGATTTCAGTCTCGAGCGCGGCCTCGTCAACGGCGGACAGGTTGAGGGCGGCGCGAACGGTCGAATCGAGGGGCAGGTCGAAGCCCTGGGACAGGGTTCCGATTCGCAGGTTGGAAAATGTCCGCGAAACGGTTCCCGAATCCGAAAATTCCAGCCCGGCCAGGATGCGCATCAGGGTGGTTTTGCCGCAGCCGTTTGGCCCGACCAGGCCGATTTTTTCGCCTGCGCTGATATTGAAGGTGATGTCTTGTAAAACGGTTTGGATGCCGTAGGATTTATGAAGGTGGTGAACACTAAGCATGAGAACCTCTATGGAAAACAAAAACCGAGGGCAAACGCCCCCGGCCAAACGTCATTTGGCGGGCCGTACCCGAAAAAATCGTGTTTTCTTTAGAGAATCTCCGTCATTTGTTCACTCCTGAAAATTAAAGGCAAAGCAACTATATCACGAGATGGGCCGGGTGGCAACATTATATTTTGCCGGTTGCGCGACCCAGATTTTGAAGCCTGTTTCGTTCAGGCTCAGGTTGGTAATGGAGGCGTTCCATTCCTGTTCCTGGCGGTTTTTAGTTCGCACGGTAATGTTCATATCGTAAATGCCCGGCGAGGTTAGCAACAAGCGGTTGAGAAGGGCGCGGGTTTCGATGCTGACCAGGTTTAGCGCGAGAATGCTTTTGCCCATCACTTCTTCAAGGGTGTAGCCGGTTGCGAGTGTGAAGGAACTGTTGACATCCAGAATGTTGCTGTTGGTTTTGTCGAGCGCCATGAAGATAAAATCTTCGCTGACTTTCCCACGGCTTTCGATGAACAGGCGCATTTTTTCTTCCTGGCTAGCGCGTTCGGTGATGTCATGAATGACGTAGATGCAACCTTGCAAAGTATCGCGGTGCCAGATGGGGGAGATTTGTACTTGCAGGTAATGTTCAGTATCGCCAATAGTGACTTTGGTTTCAAGTTGTTGGGGTTCTTCTGTCTTGTTGAAAATATTGGGCCAGTTAAACAAAACTTCGCCCACTTTGTTGCCTACCGAAGTATCGGATAGCAGCCCGGCCATCTTCTCGAAAGCAGGATTGATGAAGACGATGCGTTTTTCGCTGTCAACCACCAGGACACCATCGCCGATGTTTTGCAGGATAATTTCATTCGCAACCGGCATCAGGTCGAGCAGGTGGTATCGGAACAGCCCGTAAGACAGGATGATGCTGGAGATGGTAAAGCTAAACGGGGTGATGTCAAGCCCCTTGAAGGGCAGCAGGTCGAGAATGTATAGACCGTTGCCGGTGATGAAGACAACCACCGAGGCGAGGATGATAATCGTCTGGCTTCGATAAGCAGGCCCGGCGGTCAGGGCATGGCGCAGGAAGAAAAAGATACCAATAAAAATGGCGGCATACGAATAAATGGCATAAAAAATAAAATAGGGGCCAAACTCAACAGCCAGTAAGTTGACATGATTGAGTACGACCATTTGCAGGGAAGTCCAGAAAAGACCGTGCAGGTCGTTGGTTGCAGCCATTGCCGCTGCGGAAATCGGAACGATAAACAAGGGAAGTAATTTTTTAAACGCCGGAGTCTTGTTTTGTTGTGTATATTGAATTGCGAAAATCAACCATAAAACAGGGATAAAGGGAATGCTGATAAATTGAATATATGTCCAAAATTTGTGCCAGGACAAGTCAGGGTGCAGGTTCTCTATGCCGTAGGCAACCGACCAAAAACTGAGTGCCACCAAAATCCATAGCATGGTTTTTGCGCCGTATACTTTTTGTCGCGGATAGATAGCACCAGCGACTGTTGCCGAGATAATCGCAGAAATAAACAAAGCCAGGGAGAAGGTGTTCAGGGAAAATTCCATGCGTTTATTTTATCGTATTTAGGCCTGATTTTGTCATTTTTTGTGAGATTCGTCGCACTCACATTCCATCCCGGCGGCTTTTTCGAAAGCCTCGCGACCTTCCTTGAAGGAAAAATACATCAAACCAAGCGCGCCCAGGCTGTCTACAAAGCCGAATCCGGTCAGTTCATAAACCAGGCTGGAAATTAGCAAGACCACTGACATGTAAATGCAAACCAGGGTGCAGTTTGCATCGGCCAGGATGGGTGCGGAATTCAGCCTGTGCCCGACATGGCGTTTTCCGGCCACCAGCGCCCACATGGTCAGAATCGAGAAGATGGAGATAATCACTCCTGGCACGGTCGTATCCGGCTCGTGTCCGGTGACGAGATTGACAAGCACCATCGCGCCCAGGCCGAGCACCAGCAGGAAGAACGCCGTCCCAGTGATGCGCAGGGCGGTGCGCTCGAAGGTCGAGCGTGGTGTATCCGGATTGCGGCGAATACGCAGCACCATTGCCACAATCCCCAGCCCTGAAATAACCTCGATGAAAGAATCCACCCCGAAGCCGAAGAGCGCAACCGTCTCATCGCTGATACCGAAGTAAATCGAAACCAGTCCCTCGATCAGGTTATAAACAATGGTCAGAATTCCCAGCCACAGGGCGTACTGGAAATAACGTTGGGTCGGGTTAATCAAGAATCTCCTTCAGCGCCATCAGCCCCAGCCAGTAGGAATGCCAGCCAAATCCGCTGATTTTGCCCTTGCAGACCGCTGAAATCAGCGACTTGTGCCGGAACTCCTCGCGCGCGTACACATTCGAGAGATGAACTTCCACCACCGGGATGCCGATGGCGGCTATCGCATCGCGCAGGGCGACCGAGGTGTGGGTATAGCCGCCGGGGTTGAAGAGTACCCCGCTGGCCCAGGTGCGCGCGTCGTGCAGGGCGTCGATTAATGCGCCCTCGTGGTTGCTCTGCAGGCAGCGCACTTCGAGGCTGATTTCGCGTCCCGCCGATTGGATGCGGGCGTTGATATCGTCGAGGCTCAGGCTGCCGTAAACGTCCGGCTCGCGTGTGCCGAGCAGGTTCAGGTTGGGGCCATGGAGGAGCAGAATGGATTTCATGGGATGAATCTTATCATAACCTGCGAGAGGTATAATAACGGAAGGTTCTCTTGATATTTGCCGTAAAGAAGGCCGCATTTTGGAGTGTGCGCGCTGCAAACGTGCGCTCATACCCCATAGGGCCGACAGCCAAAGAAAACACTTGTAGCGCAAAGCCGACTAAAGTCGGCGGTACGTGAAAAGGAGGAGACATGTCTAAAGAAACCGAAGCAGTCATTTTGTCCGCTGCGCGCACCCCGATTGGGCGTTTCCAGGGCGCTTTAAGCGGAATCCCGGCCACGGGGTTGGGCGCGATTGCCGTTCAGGCGGCGGTCGAACGGGCCGGGTTGGAGAATCTGGCAGAGATTGACGAAGTCCTGCTGGGCAATGTCGTCCAGGCCGGGGTCGGACAGGCTCCGGCGCGCCAGGCGGCGATTTTTTCCGGACTGCCTGCCACCGTCAGCGCGGTTACGCTCAACAAGGTTTGCGGCTCAGGGCTGAAGGCGGTCATGTCGGCGGCCCAGGCTGTCCGCGCGGGGGATGGGCATTTGTTTGTGGCAGGCGGATTTGAGTCCATGTCGCGCGCGCCGTATCTGGTGCATGGGCGCGGCGGCGAACTGCGTTTCGGTCACACCCAACTGACCGATGCCCTGCTGTGCGATGGCCTGTGGGACCCGTTCGAGGATTGGGGCATGGGCAACGCCGCCGATTTTATCGCCGGGGAATTTGAAGTCACCCGCGAGGCGATGGACAAGTTTTCGCTGGAGAGTCACCAGAAAGCGATAGCCGCCCAGGACGCCGGCAGGTTCAAGGCTGAGATTGTGCCGGTGGAATTGAAAGGGCGCAAAGGGGATGTGACCCTGTTCGAGACCGACGAAGGCCCGCGCCGGGACGCTTCGCTCGAATCGCTGGCGCGGCTCAAGCCTGCCTTCCGCCCGGAAGGGCGCGTCACCGCCGGGAACGCTTCCACGCTCAACGACGGGGCGGCGGCAGTGGTGGTCGCCAGCCGCGCCTACGCCGAATCGCACGGACTGACTCCCCTGGCGCGCATTGTTGCTTATGGACAGGCCGCGCTCGAATCTAAATGGCTGTTTGCCGCCCCAGCCAGGGCCATGCCCAAAGTACTCGCCAAAGCCGGTTGGACGTTCGCCGATGTGGACTTAATCGAACTCAACGAAGCCTTTGCAGCCCAGGTATTGGCCAACGGCTATGAACTGGCCGACGAAGGCTGGGATTGGGACAAGGTCAACGTCAATGGCGGTGGTATTTCGCTCGGCCACCCGATTGGGGCCAGCGGCGCGCGCGTGCTGACCACCCTGATTCACGCCCTGAGCGGACGCGGTCTGAAACGCGGGCTGGCGTCGCTCTGTTTGGGCGGCGGTGAAGCGGTGGCGATGGCGGTTGAACTTGAGTGAATCTTAATCTATTTGTAAGCCCAAAATCACACGCAAGGTGTAAAATAACCCCATGACACAAGGTCCCATACTCGTTGTAGAAGATGTCCCCAATGTTCTCGAACTCCTGGAAGTGACTCTGCGTTTCAAGGGCTATCAGGTGGTCAGTGCGCGCAATGGCGAGGAAGGGCTTGAAAAAGTTCACAGCGAAAATCCCGCCCTGATTATCACCGACATCCTGATGCCCAAACTGGACGGTTTCGCCTTCGTCCAGAAACTGCGTGAAGACCCAAAAACGCGCGGCGTTCCGGTCATTTTCCTGTCGGCGACCTATGTAACTCCCGAAGACCGCGGTTTTGCCATGAGCCTGGGCGCGGCCCGCTTTATCGAAAAGCCGATAGACACCGAGGAGTTCCTGCTGACGGTAGCCGAAATCATCACCCAGGGTCCGCCGACTTCGCCTGAACCGCTTAACAGTCTTGTCTTTTATCAGGGCTATAAAGAGCGTCTGGAGCAGAAGTTGCGCCACAAACACACCCAGATTCAGCGCATCGAGCGGCTCATTCCCACCTTGCCAGAGCATCAGCGCCCGGCCTTCAAGACCATGCTCGACCAGTCAAGCGCCGACCGTGAAAACATCAAGGCCGAATTACAGGAAATCTACCGCATTCTTGAAGAAAAGAAAGCAGCAAAAAAATAAATGACGAACGCACCACTTTTGACCGACCTGGAGCGAATGGCGCGCCAGGCCGGTTCTATTTTGTCTGAAGGATACGAAACCGATTTGCAGGTGGACTACAAAGGGGAGATTGACCTGGTCACCGAGTTTGACCGCCGCTCGGAAAAATACCTGCTCGGTGAGATTTCGCGCAACTTCCCTACCCATAGCGTGATGGCCGAGGAAACCGGCGGAATCAACGGCGACAACGAACACCTGTGGGTGGTGGACCCGCTGGACGGAACCGTCAACTTCGCGCACGGCATTCCGATTTTCTCGGTGGCGATAGCCTATGCCCAACACGGCGAATTGCTCTTGGCCGCGGTCTACGACCCGTGCCGTGATGAAATGTTCCTGGCTGAGAGGGGGCGCGGCGCGTGGCTGAATGGCCGCCCGCTCAGGGCCAGCCAGCAAACCGACCTGGGCCGCAGCCTGCTCGTGACCGGTTTCCCCTACGACATCCGCACAACCGATAGCAACAACCTGGATTTTTACGCCAAATTTGCGCTCAACTCGCAGGGCGTGCGCCGTCTCGGCTCAGCCGCGCTGGACTTGTGCTACATTGGCGCGGGACGCTTCGATGGCTACTGGGAACTCTCGCTCAAACCCTGGGACCTGTGCGCCGGAGCCCTGGTGGCGATGGAAGCCGGGGCTAAAGTGACCGACGCGCGCGGCGAGACCAATTTCCTGCGCCCGCCGCTCTCGGTTGTGGCGGCCAATCCGGGGCTGCACGCCAGGCTGCTGCAGGAATTGAAGGCTTAGCCGGCAAATCTATTTAAAGCATCGAGGCACGGGCGGTTTGGCTCTTTAGGAATTTCCGTGATAAGTCCCCGCATTTTGGGGTATGGGCGCGCATGTTTGCGGCACGCCCATACCCCAAAATGCGGCCTTTTTTATGGCAAATATCGAGAACCAGCGGTTTTAAGAGAGAAACTCATTTCAGATATGGTAAACTTATCCATCCTTGTTAAGTTTTTCCTTAACTTCGTATGAAAACCATCACCCCGTTGACCTCCTTTGAACAACTCAAACTGCTGGCCGATTCGCGTCGGATGGAGATTGTGCGCCTGCTAATGGCAG
>JAWOIR010000218.1:0-3370 GCA_046484545.1 Anaerolineales bacterium | reverse complement strand
TGGCTTTTCTGCCTGCTTTTGGAAACAAGAATGACTCGCACATCATCCGCAACTTTTCCCTTAAAGCGTGCAGGGATTTGGATGATGCCGTTCTTGATTTTGGCACGGAATTCAATCGTTTGCATGGAACACCTCTGCGCTAATTATTCAATATCTCTGTTATGACGAGTTCGACAACCCCGTATCATGATTTTCTGAATGCCAAACCTGTACGGCGTGTTGGTACGTGCCAAGCCAGTTCGTAAACGAACCGCTCAATTCTTTGTGGCGCTTTGCCAGCGCGCGTAGATTATCATCCGGGTCTGCAACCGGCTCCAGTCCCAACCCTTTTGAAAAATGGTCAGGCAGTGAAATACCACCAGAATAGTATTTTCGCTGAAACCAGACCGCTGCGCTGTAATAGCATTGTAGAGTCAGCCGGGCTGCCGGGTCAAGTTTCCGGACGACGGCGCGGACAAATTCTGCGTATTCAGGATGTTCCAGGAACAGGGGAATCAGGGACAGGCGCAAACGGGCTTCTTCGCTCATCGCAAGGGCGGCAATCAGGCGGGCAGGCTGCCGATGCAGGGAATCGTCCGTGCCACTACCGCCCAGGATGAAATTGACCCCCAGCGCGTTCAGGGCGTTTGCGAGTTGGTTGCCGGTTGCTGTATCAGGCTGTCTCATAAGGTCATTTTACCGTAATTTTCAATCGCTAAAACGCATGGAGGCAATGGCGCTTTCAAAGAGTTCGATATAGACCGCAAAATCGGGCGAGTCAAAATCGAAATTGTATCTTTTCAACAAATGTTCCACTTCATCGAGTTCGGCTTCGAAGACATAGACGCGATTCTCATGCTTGAAAAAATAGCGCAGGATGATAGTGGTACCACCCTTTTCCGATAACATTCGAATTACAGGCTTGAACTGGACATCTTTTGCTTCTCGCAAAAACACATTTTCTCTACCCACCACCGGCCGATACGACCGGTGGCCACCTTCACTGAACATGATAATCACCTGGTCTGCCATATGAGCCGGTATCTCAGAATAGATGGAGAGCAAGTCAAATGTTTCACGAGAGTGATTGGCACAGGAAATGTTGTTTTCATAATATCCGCGCGCTCCGCAATACCAGGTGTCTGGAAGGGTTAATTCATACTTCCATTGCGGCAGGCCAACATCGCACATGCCTGGCTGCGTAGAATGCTTCGTTGAAAAAATTTCCGCATCGGCATCGCCTTGCCAGCGGGTTTCCGTGTAATCGCTACAGGAACAACTCCAGGGAGAACTACCACCTTGGCAAAATGCATTCACAATATCTGCCGTGGGAATCACCACCGGGGTGTAGGTTGGCGGTGGGGGCGTGTCAGTTGGGATGAGGGTCGGGGTTGGCGTTCGTATCGGCGTCAGGGATGGATACCAGGTTGGCCCTTCGGTAACAAGATATACTGCCGGCAGGCTGTTAGCACCAGGCTGGCAGGCGGTGAGTATCAAAAACAGGCTGGCAAGCAAGACAAGTTTATATTTTCGATTCATACTGGTCCTATTTCGTCTCGTAAAACCTGCATCCTCCGCAAGATGTTCTGGATGATTCCTTTCTCAAGCGCGGGTTTCCAGAAACCTTCGTTGAAGCGTTCGGCGCGGTTACAGAAAGTTAGCAGGGTGATGGTTTGTTCCAGGGTCGCGGTTGCCAGGAAATCCGAGTCTTCCAGCCAGGCTTGCGGATTTTTTTCGAGGTTTCAGGCTGCCAACCAATCATCCACCGTCTGTTCAAGGATAGAAAGCGGCATGGAGCCGTTCTTGAGCACCAGATTGTGGAACTGGCGCAGGTCGAAGCGTTCGTCGAGGGCATTTTGGACTTTCTCGCGCAGTTCAACCATCTTGATTTCGCCAATCTTGTAGGCGCAAGCCTGACCCGGCATGACAATATAGCGCTCGATTTCGCTGACCACTGTCTCTTGCGCGCTGGCGGTGTGGGCTTGCATGTATTCGATGGCCTGTTCGCGCGTCCAGCGTTTGTGATGGATGCCGGTATCGACCACCAGCCGCACGGCGCGGAACAACTCTGAATCGAGATAGCCCAATTCGCCGTGGGGGTCGTTCTGGTAATAGCCCAGTTCGCGGGCCAGTTTTTCGGCATACAGCGCCCAACCCTCGGCATAAGCGGTGAACGGCACCAGCCTGCGGAAGATTGGCAGTCCCTTCAAATTCTGGGCAATTGCAATCTGGAAGTGATGACCGGGAATGCCCTCATGGTAGGCCAGGGTCTTCATCCCAAACTTGCGCACTTCGCTCATATCGCGCAGGTTGGCATAAAAGACGCCCGGACGCGCGCCACCCATATCGGCCGGTTGGTAGTAGGCGCCCGCCGAGGTCTTTTCTCGGAATTCCGGGATGCGCTCGACCTTGAGACCAGCCTGGGGACGCAGGTCAAAATACGGGTCGAGACCGGCGTCGATTTCATCCAAGATGCGCTGGTACTCGGCCAGGGCCGCCGCGCGGCCTTCGTCGGTGTTCGGGAACAGGAAACGGTCATCGCGCCCCAACTCGGCCAGCTTCTTGGGCGCGCTGTCCACGCCCGTATATCCCAATCGCTCAAGAATGGCGGACATCTCGGTCTCGATGCGCGCCACTTCACGCAGGCCAATCTCGTGCACCTGTTCAGGCGTGAACTCGGTGGTGGTGTTCGAGCGCAGGCAATGGGCGTAGTAGGCTGCCCCGTCCGGCAATTTCCAGACGCCGTCGTCGTCGCTGGCTTTGGCTTCCAGCACGCTGAAATAGTCAATGAATTTCTGGTAAGCGGGATAAACCGTGTCCTGAATTTCGGTCTCGGCCGCCGCCAGCAAGGTTTCGCGCTCCCCGGCACCGATTTTCTCCAGAGCCGAGACCTTGTCCTTGAAGACGACATACAGCGGATTCTCGCGGACAGGCTGGCCGACGAAGGCCGTCATCTCATCCAGCACGCGGCGGATGACGAACCTGGGCGGGAGGATGCCCTTTTGCTCGCGGATTTTCAACCCTTCCATGACCTGCTCGAACTTGACCCCGAACTTGCCCAGGCGTTTGACATAGTTGCGCGCTTCGGTTTGGTTGACCAGCGGGTGCATGCTCATCATAAAACTGGGCAGCTGCGACTGGATGCCGAACATCTGGTTGAGCGGGTAATCGTGAAAGCGGAACTGCTCGCCGCGCGCGATGTCATCAAGGAACCAGTCCATCACATCGGTGGAGAGCAGGGTGGTCTTGTCCTGGCGTTGGCGCGGGTAACTGCGCAGGATGTCCAGGTCGCGCTTAATCCAGTTGAACATCTCGGTCTCTTTTTTGACGGAGGCGTCCGAAAGTTTGGCATTATGCCAGCGGATGCCGAACTTCTCCAGCAGGCCGAGCA
>JAWOIR010000203.1:0-9353 GCA_046484545.1 Anaerolineales bacterium | reverse complement strand
TCGGCAATTGGCTGGCTGGGGGGTCAACTGGTGGCACTGGGCACAATCATTTACCTCACAACCGGGTTCAGCTTGACAATCGCGATTGCCATTGGAGCGTTTGTCATGATACTTGTCACCTACATGGGCGGCTTGTGGGCGCTCTCCCGAATCGACGCGATAGTTTTTGTGCTTATCATTGCTGGCCTGGTTGTCATGTTCCCGATTGTTATGGAAGAAGTTGGCGGGCTTGGTTACCTGCTCGAAAATGCGGAAGTGTATTATGAAGTGCCGCCCTTCACCATCTTCCCGGCTTCTGAAGAAGATGGCGGCTTCCTCGGCTACGTCGGTATCCTAGGACTTACCTTCTGGATTTCAGCCTGGACAGCCCTGGGGTTGGGCGACCTTTCGAGCCAGGTACTTTTGCAACGCGTTCTTGCCGCTAAAGACGAATTCACCGCAAAATATAGTTTCATCATCAGTGGCTTTCTGTATCTAATAATCGGCTTGATCCCTGTCACAATTGGCATTGCCATGTATTCATATATGGCCGACGTACACAACCTAGCACTACCAGAAGGTCAACAAGAACTAGTGCTGCCCTGGGTGGCCGACTTCATGCTGCCGCCCTGGGCCTCGACCCTGTTCGTAGTTGCCCTGGCAGGCGCAATCATCGGCACCGTTGGCGATACCTGCCTGATTACATCCACCATGTTTGGTCACAATGTCTACAAATACTTCAAGCCAAACGCCACCAGCAAAGAAACCCTGCGCATGGTGCGCATTGCTATTCCGATTGTCATGATTTCGGCCCTGGTGCTGGCCCTGTACTTTGAGACGATTTACAAACTCATCGTCTTCTCCGGCGCGTTGCAGCTAACCACCATCACAGCAGCCTACGTCGCGGGTTTCTACTGGAAGAAGGCCAACAGCACCGGTGCAGTCGCATCTTTCTTCACCGGCTTTATCTCCTGGGCGATTTTCTACGTCATCATCTTCTATGGCGATATGACAGAAGGATACGTTTGGGACGCCGTCTACATCTCAATGGTGCCGGGCGCGATTGTTTCCTTGATTACGCTTGTGGTGGTTTCGCTGCTCACGCAGAAATCCAGTCCGCCCAAGCCGTTTGTTAATGCCAAAGGCGAGGTAGAGGTGAGGTAAGGGTAAGTCACCAAAAAGACACCTCGACTTCTCGCACTCGAATCACAAAAAATCCCCGGCTGTGAAAACACCGGGGATTTTCGATTAAAGAAGTCCGCATCTTGGGGTGTGAGCGCGCATAAGCGCGCTCACACCCCAAGATGCGGGGGCTTATCACGGTATTTCCAAAAAGTCCCTGGGCGTTTTATTCGTCCAAGTGATAGGTGTGATACGTATTCTGGCAGGGATTTCCCCAGGCGATGTGCATTTCGCGCGCAGTCAGGTCAATCACCAGCGCGTTGATAGTTTTTTCACGGTCAAGCGGGTCTTTGCGGTCAACCGCATGATTGCAAATCGAATTAGAAAAATTGACATGGTCTTTCTGGATGGCTTGCAGCGACTTGATGGTGTGCTTGTTATTCTGGCGCAGCAGGCGCGAAGCACGGTGATAGCGCACCCGTGAAGCCACCAGCGAATCAGGGTCTTCTTCGACCTCTTGCATCTTGGGCGTCAGGTAGTGGTTGGTATGCACCATGTAGCCGTCCTGGGCGTAGAGCATGTCGAATTGCTGCGCCGAAACCTCCACCGAATAGATTTCGCCGCTTTCATGAATGATGATATGGTTATATCCCGCCGCGCGATGCGGCACAATTGCCCGCCGGATGGCAACATCCGGTTTGGACGCAGCCAGCACCGCCCGCCCCACCACCAGGCGCGGAATGCCAATGCGCGGGTCGCTGGGGTAGACCGAGTCGATTAGCTGCGCAATCCCTGCCGCATTGAATCCGACATTTGGCAGCAGGCCGCCATAATTCATCGCCAGGAAAGGCGGCTCATCATCCGGGCGAGCATGGACGACATAGACATCGTCCTCGTCCTCCGGCACCCAGTCCTCGTTGTGGGCTGCCAGCACATGCCCGTCAGCGGTGCGTGTCTCGTTGACCGCCATGCTGGTACAGCGCGTCAGGTGCAGGGCATCGGTGGTGATGGCCTCCATTGTGTTGAGCGTCACCAGGTCGCGATAATCCACATTCGCACCCTCGGCCATGCCGCGCAACTCGTCCACATATTGCGGGAAACGCTCCTCGGCAAATGGCAAGTACTTACGCGACTGGATTTTTGCCCCGTCCCAGGTCAGTTCCAACTGCTCGTAAGCCTCGGCCAGCAAGCTTTTTGCATTCTCAACACTGTGGGCAATTTTTTCGCGAAAGGCCTCGCCAATCTGCCTGCCAACCTCGAGGTGCGATCCAGATACCTTAACCATCGGGACAGGTTCTTTATGAATGGGTGTCTCATGTGGGTTTGTTAGCATATATTTTTCTCCATACTCATCACCTGAACAAATTGGCAAGCCCTATTCATTATCCCGAAACCAGTAGGCAGGCCGCCTCGTGCCCCTCTGCGACCCGGACGTAAGCCGGGTCGCTTTGTTTACAGGCCTCGACCGCCACCGGGCAGCGTGGATGGAAGCGGCAGCCACCCGGCAGGTTAACTGGATTGGGCGTCTCGCCTTGCAGGATGATGCGTTCGCGCCGCAAACGCGGATTCGGCACTGGCACAACGGACAGCAATGCCTTTGTATACGGATGCTGCGGATTTTTCAGCACCTCGGCGGTCGGCCCGCTTTCGACAATCCGCCCCAGGTACATGACCGCCAGCCGGTCAGCGAAGTAAGCCACCGTACCCAGGTCGTGGGTGATAAAGACAATCCCAACCCCGCGTTTTTTCTGCAAATCTTTGAGCAAGTTGAGAATCTCGGCCCGGATGGACACATCCAGCATCGAGACCGGCTCGTCGGCAATCAACAATTCCGGCTGCAAGACCATTGCCCCGGCAATCACCACCCGCTGGCGCTGTCCGCCCGAAAGTTCGTGCGGATAGCGCAGGAAATAATCCTCCGCCGGGCGCAACCCGGCATCTTCAAGCGCAGATTTGACGCGCGCAATCCGTTCCTCGCGCTTGCGCAGCAATCCATGCACCACCAGCGGCTCGGCCACAATCTCAAAAATCGTGGCGCGCGGGTTGAGCGACTCATACGGGTCTTGGAAAATCATCTGGGCATGCTGGCGCAGGTGTTTGAGCGACATGCGCGGGAGGCTTTGTTGCTCCCGTGTGCCGACCGCGCCCGATTCGAACGGTATCAACCCGGCCCGGGCGCGGCGGTCGGTCGCCCCGATTCGTTGACCGTTGAAAAGGATTGTGCCGTCAGTCTCTTCTTCCAGGCCAATCAGGGTACGCGCAATCGTCGTCTTGCCGCAGCCCGATTCGCCAACAATCGCCAGCACCTCGCCGCGCTCCAATGAAAAAGAGACCCCGTCCACCGCGCGGACGACCTCCGGCTCGCGCCGCCGCAACAGGTCGCCCAAAGAGGACGTCAGCGGGAAGTGCTTGACCAGGTTTTCGACAATCAGGAGGGGGAAATCGGGCATAGGTTTCTCTCTGTACCACCGCCTTTAGGCGGTAAGGGCCGCCTGCGCCCTACGGGGATGCTGCGCAAAAGGCGGCGGTACTTTTATTTTAACAAATGACAAGCCGCCAGGTGGTTTTCGCCAACTTCAATCAGCGGTGGGGATTCGCTTTTGCATTTTTCGATTCGGACATGACAGCGCGGCTCGAAGCGGCAGCCAGGCGGGATTTCCGTCAGGCGCGGCGGCGTACCGGGAATGGAGGCCAGCGCCTCGGTCGGTTCGTTCAGGTCGGGGAATGACTCAAGCAATTTTTGGGTGTACGGGTGCTGCGGGTCATTGAAAATTACATCCACCGGGCCGTATTCGGCCACTTTGCCGCTGTACATCACCACCACCGTATCGCACATCTCGGCCACCACGCCCAGGTCGTGGGTCACCAGCACAATCGCCAGCCCCAGTCGCTGCTGGATGTCGTTCAGCAGTTCCAGCACCTGGGCCTGCACCATCACATCCAGGGCGGTGGTCGGCTCATCGGCAAACAGGATGCTCGGCGAACAGGCCAGCGCCATCGCAATCATCGCCCGCTGACGCATTCCGCCCGAATACTGGAAGGGATACTGCGCGCCGCGCTCCTTCGGGATGCCGACTAGTTCTAACAACTCACCTACCCGCGTCTCAGCCTCGCGTGCCGGCATCAGGCCGTGCAGGGTAATCGCCTCGCCAATTTGCTCACCGACGCGCATGACCGGGTTGAGCGCGTTCATCGCGCCCTGGAAGACAATTGCCAGGTCGCGCCAACGATAAGCGCGCATTTCCTTTTCCGAGAGCGTCATCAAGTCGACATCTTTGAAGAAAACCTGCCCGCTGATGCGCGCGTTAGCAGGCAGCAGGCGCAGGATAGACATCAGGGCGGTCGTCTTGCCGCAGCCCGATTCGCCCACCAACCCAAGCGTCTCGCCGGGATGGACGTCAAAGGAGACATCCTCCAGCGCCCGCGCCGCGCCTTTGTCGGAGATGATAAATTCCGTGTTCAGGTTGCGGACACGCAAGAGCGCGGACTCAGCCAAGCCGGGCCTCCGTTTCGACAACGCGGGCTTCGCCTTCGAGGTGATGCCCCATCAGGCGCGGATTGAGCATTTCTTCCAATACGTTGCCAAGCAGCACACAGCCCAGCGAAACCCACACAATCGCCAGCCCCGGCGGCAGGTAGAACCACCAGGCCCCGTTGCTGAT
The DNA here is from genome assembly GCA_046484545.1 of Anaerolineales bacterium. Classification (GTDB taxonomy): domain Bacteria; phylum Chloroflexota; class Anaerolineae; order Anaerolineales; family Villigracilaceae; genus UBA8950. The sequence goes on along the minus strand of JAWOIR010000203.1, from coordinate 4,590 downwards.
GGCGTTGCGGTCGAAGGCAAAATTAAGCATCGTTCCCCACGATGGCTGGGTCGGGTCGCCCAGGCCCAGGAAGGCCAGCCCAGATTCAATCAGAATGGCGGTCGAAAGAATCAAGACGGTGTTGGCGACAATCAGCGGCATAATCTGCGGCAGGATGTGTTTGCGGATGATATGGAAATGGCCGGCCCCAATCGCCCGTGCGCGGGACACAAACTGGCGCTCCTTTATGCTCAACACCTGCGAGCGAACGAGCCGGGCAGTGCTGGTCCAGTATAAAAGACCGATGACCAGGATAAGAACAGCCAGCGGCGAAATTTTCAAATCCATCTGGCGCAGGGTAGCCACCAGCACCAACATCAGCGGCAGGTCAGGGATGACCAGCAGGACATCCGTCACGCGCATCAGCAGATTGTCGAGCCAGCCGCCGAAATATCCGGCCAGGGTGCCGAGCAGGCTGCCGACAAACATGGCGATGAATCCGGCCAGAAAACCGACCGTGAGAGAAATGCGCGCGCCGTAAACCAGTTGAGTCCAGACGTCGCGCCCGGCGTCGTCGGTACCGAGCGGGCCGTGCACGGAGGGCGGGGCAAACGTCAGCCCGCGCCCGGCCTCGTCGCGGATGACCGCTGTCGGGGGGTAGGGCGAGAGCATGGGGGCGATAATCGCCACCATAACGGCGGTCAGCACCAGCGCAGCGCCCGTCATCCCCATCCGGTTACGACGGAAGACGCGCCAGAAATCGGCCAGGTTGCGTTTGAATAAGAGCCAGGATTCGTTCATCTGTTTTCCATGTCATTGCGAGGGCGATAGCCCGAAGCAATCTCCGATTAAACGGTGATTTCCTTTCGACGAAATTTGTCCACCAAACGGGAGATTGCTTCGTCGCACACACAGCTCCTCGCAATGACACACTCAATTTGCCTTGACCCGCGGGTCAAGATAGGTGTACAAAATATCAGCCAGCATGTTGGCGACAATGACGCTGACCGCCAATAGCAGGAATGCGCCCTGCAAGAGCGGGTAATCCTGCCGCACCAGTGCGGTGTGGAAGAGTTTTCCCAGGCCGTCATACGAAAAAACCGTCTCGATGTAAATTGCGCCCGAAACGGTGAATCCAATATTGAGCGCAATCATGGTGACGATGGGCAACATGGCATTTTTCAATCCGTGCCGCCACAAAACCTGCCAGTGAGTCATACCCTTGGCCTTGGCGGTCAGGATGTAATCTTCGCTCAGGACTTCGAGGATGGACGAGCGCATGATGAGCATGTACTCACCCAGGTACAGGATGGTCATCGTCAGCGTCGGCAGGACAAGGTGACGCGCCAGGTCGGGCAGGACGGTGTAAAGCGGCTTGCCAACGTTCTGCGGGCTGACGATTCCGCCAGTCGGCAAGCCGAGCCAGGTGCTACCCGCCGCCAGCAGGATGATTCCGAGCCAGAAAGTCGGTGTGGCCCAGGCAACCAGCGACAAAGTCAGCGCGCCAACGTCGAAGGCTGTCTTACGTTTCCAACCGGCGAACAGGCCCAACAGCACACCAAAAAAAATCGCCAGGATTTGCCCCAGGCTAATCAGCAGCAGGGTATTGCCCAGCTTCGACATCAGCACTTCTGCCACCGGCTGGCGCAGCGACCAGGAAACGCCCAGGTTGCCTCCCGCCCACTGGCCGAGGGTTGCTAAGAACTGGTCGGGAAAGACCGGTTTGTCCAGCCCGAACTGCTCGCGCAACGAGGCTTGCATTTCGGCTGAAATGCGAACGTTCCGCCCGATGACCGAGCGCACCGGGTCACCGGGCAGAACGCGAAACAGCATAAAGTTGACGACCAGAACCACGAAAATGGTCAGCAATGAAAACAACAATTTTCGCAGCAGGTAATCGCGTCGGGACATTACTTAACCGGCTCGACGTTCATCAACGACTGAAAGGCATCGATACCGGTCGGGTATTCAATGAAACCGGAGAATCGGTCAGAGCGGTAGGCTTGCAGGACATCGTCGTACCACAGCACAATGTACGGGCGGTCGTTGAAAAGCATTTCCTGCATCTCCCAGATAATTTTCTGGCGCGCCGTGTCGTCGAGGGTCATTTGCTGTTGGGCAAACAGTTCGTCATACGCCGGGTTGGAATAGCCGCTGTCGCTCCAGCCACCATCGACATATTGCTCACTGGTCATCACGCTCAGCATGAAATCGGGGTCAGGGTCGGAACCCCAGCCCCAGATGACCAGGTCGAAATCGGCGTTCGGGTTGGTCGCCACCACCAGGCTGTCGGGGTCGACCGCCGAGGGCGTGGCCTTGATTCCGACTTCCTTGAGCCAGTTAGCAATCATGTCCGCCGCGCGCGGGTAGTTGGAACTATCCGATGGGAATTGCAGGCGCATCTCCAGGCGCACACCGTCTTTGGCGCGCACACCGTCGGCTTCCATCACATATCCGGCTTCTTCCAGGATGCGGTTGGCTTCAGCCAGGTTGAACGGGACATCGGTCAGGCTGCTGTTGAACCAGAATCCGCCACCCAGGGTGGGCGGGATAATGCCAACGCCGGGATTGCCCTGTCCTTGCAGGACGACATCCACCAAATCCTGCTTGTTGATGGCGGTCGCAATCGCCAGGCGCACCGCCGGGTCAGTGATGGCCGAGTTGCGGTTGGGAGCCGGGTCGTGGTCGTCGGGCGCAGAGTTGAGAATCAATTCGCTCAAGGAACGGCCAGACAGGGCAACCGCCGTCACGCCCTCGAAAGTCTCGACCGTCTTGAACGCGCTGGTGGGCACTTCGGCGGCAAAATCAATATCACCGACTTTCAGGGCCTGGATGAGCGCGTCGCTGTTGTCGAAGGTTTGGTAGACCAGTTGACCCAGTTTGGCCTGCCCATCGAAATAATCCGTGTTGGCATCCAGCAGGATGACGCGCCGGTCTTTATCCAGGGTGGTGATTTTGAAGGGGCCGGTACCTATCGGGCTGAAGTTGGCGAAATCTTGCAAATCTTCTGGCGTAGTAAAACCTTCAAAATCCTTGGGGTAGACAATGTAAAGGAAAGAAACCCGAAACTCCATGTTGCTGATGGGGTATTCGAGTTCGATTTCCAGCGTGCGCTCATCGAGAGTGCGCGCTTCGACAAAGCCGATGATGTAACCGTAGTTCGTGACCCAGCCGTCCGAATTTTCGATAAAGGCGTTGATGTTCCAGACCACCTGCTCGGCAGTCAGGGCTTCGCCGTTATGCCATTTGATGTTCGGGTGCAGGGTAAACGTCCACACCAGTCCGTCGTCCGACTCTGACCACGATTCCGCCAGCAAACCAGCATAACTGCCATCCAATTGCTCGGTCATCAGGGTCGAATAGACCAGGTCGAACATGGTGTAGGACTCGGACAGGAAGGCATAGGCCGGGTTAAGCGTATCCGGAAAACCCAGCCAGCCGACGCGCAAGGCAGCGGGCGAATCCTGTTGCGGCGATGCCGCCGGACTGCCGCAGGCTGCCAGCATCAGTACAACAACCAGCAATGCAAAAATGATTTTCTTCATGGAAACTCCTCCTTTAATTTGGCGAATCAAAAAAACAGGCGGAACATGGCGAGTGTTCACAATCCTGCTTTGTGGCTTAAGGACGAAAAGTATTGTGAAAACAAAAAAACGTCCAAATTTTATTCTCCACACTTATTTTACATGATAATTGGAGAATAGCAACAAAAAGGTTTTCGGGTATTTGCGATGAAGAATGCCGTATTTTGGGGTGTGAGCGTGCGTACGCACGCTCACACCCCAAAATACGGGGGCTTATCACGGGAACTCCCAAAGAGCCAATAAAAAAATTTCAAAAACTGGCTGTAAGTTCCCGTATAATTGTCGTGAAGAAGCCCGCATATGCGGCACGCTCATACCCAAAATGCGGACTTACTGCGGAGATTCATAAAAAACCTGGATTATTTTAAAGCCAAAGGTCGTATACTTGGACAGTGGAGGCAATATGTCAAAAATTATCGAAGTGACCGAAAAGTACGAGCGCAACGGCTGGCCGTCCATCCCGCGCCCGGATGTCAAAGCGCCCAAAAGTTGGAGCCTTGAACTCATCACCGCCCAGGAGCGCATCCGCAACCAGCAACTCTCTCCCGATGGTAAAACCATCGCCTTCATTAAAGACAACGGTCATCTCTCGGATGTGTTCACCCTGCCCTTTGAGGGCGGCTGGCCTGCGCGCGTCTCCTTTGACCGCAAACTGGCCGCCTATTGGGACGATGAAATCCCGCAGTGGTCGCCGGATGGCCGCTGGCTGGCCTTTGGGCTGGACGGTCACGTCCACCTCGCGTCCGCAGCTGGTGGACTACCCAAAAAACTGACCGACTTCACTGAAGCCGCCGGCGGCCCGCGTTGGATGCCCGACTCGACCCGCATCATCGTTAGCGTCACGCGCCACGAAGCCGACCAACTCGTCCTGACCGACCTGGACGGAACCTGGCCGCGTCCCCTGACCGACAGCACAGACGGCGACCACTGGGACCCGCACCCCGCCCCCGAAGGCAAAAGCATCGCCTACGTTTTGCGCCGCTTCGACGACCTGAATCGCACCGACATCTGCCTGCTCGACCTCGAA
>JAWOIR010000177.1:0-2663 GCA_046484545.1 Anaerolineales bacterium | reverse complement strand
CCCGAACCTGCTGTTCGTCATCCTCGGTGGGATTGCCGTCCTGCTGGCTGGCCTGGCCGCCTGGTTCTTTGGCGTCAAGCGCAAGAATCAGTAAAACGAAAAATGTCGAAAAATTAAGACGCCAGGAATTGCATCCTGGCGTCTTAATTTTTCATAGCGATTACCTTACTTTTTGCCCAATACCCTTGGTTGGGTCAGCACTTCGGGACGCAAGATGTCGTCGAGTTCTGCCTCGGTCAGCAAGCCCTTTTCCAGAACAATCTCGGCCACGCCGCGCCCGCTGGCATGGGCTTCTTTGGCAACCGCGCTGGCGTTTTCATAGCCAATATAGGGGTTGAGCGCGGTCACAATCCCAATCGAATTGGCGACCATTTCGCGCAGATGAGATTCATTGGCGGTGATGCCGCGCACACAGCGCTCGGCCAGTGTCAGGCAGCCCTGGCGCAGGTGTGAAATGCTGTTGAACAGGCAATAAGCGATAATTGGTTCGAAGGCGTTCAACTGCATCTGTCCGCCCTCGGCGGCAAAACTGACGGTCACATCGTTGCCGATAACTTCGAACGCAATCTGATTAACCACTTCGGGGATAACCGGATTGACCTTGCCTGGCATGATGCTCGAACCGGCCTGCACCGGCGGCAGGTTGATTTCATTCAATCCCGCGCGCGGTCCGGAGGAGAGCAGGCGCAGGTCGTTGCAGATTTTCGAGAGTTTGACCGCAATCCGCTTCAACACGCCGGATAACTGCACAAACGCCCCGACGTCCTGGGTGGCCTCGACCAGGTTCTTGGCAACGCTGAAATCAATGCCCGTGATTTCGGCCAGGTATTTCGTAGCCAGCGGCGCGTATTCCGGCGGCGCGTTGATGCCTGTGCCAATGGCCGTCGCGCCCAGGTTGATTTCCTGAATCAGCAGGGAAGCCTCGCGCAGCCGCTCACGGTCTTCTTCAAGCATGATTGCGTAAGTGCTGAATTCCTGCCCCAGTGTCATCGGGACGGCATCCTGCAATTGGGTGCGTCCCATTTTTAGGATATGGGCGAACGCCGTGGCTTTGTTCTCAAACTCGACCCGCAACACGTCCATCGCCTCGGCCAGACGCTCAATCTCGAAGCGCAACGCCACCTTGACCGCTGTCGGGTAAACATCGTTGGTGCTCTGGCTCATGTTGACGTGTTCAAGCGGGTGCAGGAATTTGTATTCGCCGCGCGCGTGGCCGAGAATCTCCAGGGCGCGGTTAGCAATCACCTCGTTGGCGTTCATGTTGGTCGAAGTCCCGGCCCCGCCCTGGATGACGTCCACTACAAACTGGTCGTGATAATGACCGCGCCGAATGTCCTGGCAGGCTTGTACGATTGCGCCCGTGCGCTCGGCGTCCAAAACGTCCAGGTCGTGATTGGCCAGCGCGCAAGCCTGCTTGACACAGGCCAGGGCCTTCACCATGCTTGGCATACTCTGAATGGTCGTGCCGCTAATCGGAAAATTCTCAATCGCCCGCAGAGTGTGAATGCCGTAATACGCCTCGGCAGGAACCTGACGCTCACCAAGCAGGTCGTGTTCAATGCGAATAGGGGAAGGGGATGTTTTCATGCCTGAATTGTACCTGTTTCATTATAAATTTGCGTGGCCGCTTCTTCGCATGAACATCAAATTTCGGCTTCTCCTCAGCAGGTGGCATATGCCGCACTACACCAAAATATGGGGACTATCACGGGAATTTCCAAAGAGCCTTTGCGTGTTTTCCCGTTTTGCAATAAAATTCCCCCAGGAGAATCCCATGAAAAAAGCCTTCCAGGATTACTACCCCGAAAGTTTTGCTCACTGCTATGGTTGTGGACACTTGAACGAACGCGGCCACCAATTCAAGACCTATTGGGACGGTGAAGAAACTGTCACGCGCTACACGCCCGAATCCCATCATACCTCTGTGCCGGGATTCGTCTATGGCGGACTGCTGGCCGCGCTGATTGACTGCCACAGCACCGGCAGCGGGGCCGCAGCTCTTTACCGCGCCGCCGGGCGTGAGATGGATACGCTCCCCGCCCTGCGCTGTGTCACCGCCTCACTGCATGTCGACTATCTCAAGCCGACTCCGCTAAATGTCCCGCTCGAAGTGCGCGGGCGCATCAAGGAGGTCAAAGGCCGCAAGGTTATCATCGAATCGACGGTTTACGCCAACGGCGTCGCCACCGTGCGCGGCGAGGTGGTCGCCGTGCAGATTCCGGAAGATTTCCAGTTTTGATTTACAGGTTCCCTGATGTTTGCCGTGAAGAAGGCCGCATTTTGGGGTGTGAGCGCGCGTACGCGCGCTCACACCCCAAAATGCGGCAGTTTATCATGGGAATTATCAAAGAGTCGATTTATACAAATCATTAACGCAACTTTAAAGGGGGTTGAAGCATCTGATAAGTTAGAATAGATTCATTCTGAAAATCTTCATCACCGAGGTGAGTTATGTTCAATTTAGGAAATGTATCCGCGCCAGCCGCCTCCAGCGAGGGCGAAAAGCGGCATGTTAAAGTCTTGATTTTAGGCTCCGGCCCTGCCGGTTTATCGGCGGCCCTGTACGCCGCCCGCGCCGAACTCGAACCGGTTGTGCTGACCGGCATGGAACTCGGCGGCCAGGCTGGCCTGACCCACATCATCGAAAATTATCCCGGCTTCCC
>JAWOIR010000160.1:0-9025 GCA_046484545.1 Anaerolineales bacterium | reverse complement strand
ATTCCCACTTTTTGCCCGCCAATTTCGAGCGGCGGATGAAAATGTCCCGGCCTGAACCAGCGCGGCTCGTAAAAGACATCGTATATCGGCAGCAGGCGTTTTTCGGCGGCAATCGACATTTCTCCGTGCCGGGCCAGGTAAGCCACATTCAACAGGCGCGGAATCAGCCGGTTGGCCTTTGGGCCTTTGTCGCCTGTCCGCGCAATCGAGCCAAACAAGACCGGCGGCAGTCCCTCGCATTGGGCGGCGAAATCGGCGGAGGCCGCCAGGGTGGCCGTCACAAAGTCATCGTCGTAGAGCAAATCTCGCGGCGGATAGCCAGGGATGACCATCTCCGGGAAGACGATTAAGTCTGGCGCCTGGCTGGCGGCCTTGCGGGCAGCCTCGAGACACAGGGCGACATTCCCGGGCAGGTCGGCGAGGATGGGGTTTACCTGGCAGATGGCGATACGCATAAATTTTCACCACAAAAACCGTTTGTCATTTCGACCATAGGGAGAAATCTTTGCTACTGTGGCGAAGATTTCTCAGTCGCTGAGAACGCTCCTTCGAAATGACAAAAATCTGGGTATCTGGTGCCTTTACAGTTAACTGATTTTCCCAATCTCATGCAGCAAATTCAGGGCTTCGATGACCGAGTCGCGCTTCAGGCAGACCTGGTCGCCGAGCATAAACGTCCGGTAGCCGATTTCGAGCAGGAAACCCAGGTCGCCCAGGTCGGCGCTGTCGGGGATGGGCGTGTAGGCCAGCGAATCAAGGATGCGGCTGGCGGCAATCGCACTCGGGTCGGCCTGGATGATGTCTTTTAAAGCTGGCAGGATGTGGTGCGGACGGGCAACCTCGACATACAGGTCGCCGCGGGCGGCCATCAGGCGTCCGTGCCGGGCGCCTGTCTGACGGGCGTAATCCAGCCCGCGCAGGGATTCGATTTTCTGGACGACCTCGGCCCCCGGCAGTAGTTCGCGCACCTCGTCCGCATCAGCAGGGCTTTCGGCGAAGGAAATCATCACGTTCTTAAGGTTGCGCTCACGCATCGCGGCCAGGTAGGTGCGGTCGGTTTCGGTCAGCGTACCCTCGATTTTGAGCGAAGGGTGGACGATGTTGACCGATTCACCCGGCCCGATTAAACGGCGCGGGCCGTCCTCGAGGATGAGCCGGTTGCCATCCACCGCCACGATACGCCCCATTTCGCGCCCGTCGCTGAAAAAGGCGTCCACCGGCGTCTGCACCTGGATGGGGTGGCTAAGGAAAATTTCGCTGTAGGGCGGGATGGCCGCGCCGACGACGCGCAACTGTCGGCCCTTTAAATCGACCCACAGCGGCTGTCCGAATTTGGAGAGCCGGTCGAGGGCCTCGCCCGGCCCCTCGCGCAAGGGCATGACGGTGTTCAACCGCAGCCCGCTGACCAGCGGGTGCGCAGCCACCTCCGCGATAAACGCGGCATACGGGGGGACGGTGACAATGGTGGAAATTTTCATGGTGTTTGCATGTCGTCGTAGGGGTACGGCAGGTCTTGTGGATTATCTTGGTTGGACGAATCCGCCGTACCCCTACAAATTATGACAATTTCAACGTCGTGCCGCAATAACTGCACTTGAACAGGCCGCTGGCGCTGGTCGGGATGGGGCCGCCGCAGGTGGGGCAAATCATCTTGATGACCTGGCTGACCTGCTCGACCTTGACCTCGTCCTGGCGGGCGCGCATGTTATCCTGGAAGTCGCCGAAATAGCCCCAGGAACGCGCAATCAGGCCCATGGCGTAATCGACGGCGCGCTGCTCGTCCTCGATGCGGATGATTTTCTGCCCGCCGATGGCCTCGCTCCACTGCTGGTCGACATGGTCGCCGGGTTTGCCGGTCGGACGGCGCAGGAACCAGGTGTTCCATTTTCGCGAGACCGCCTGCCATTCAGCAATCGAATCGGCGTCCTTGACCTTGTCGCCCAGGTAATGGCTGATTTGCCCCGCCGGGACGGTTGGGTGCATGGTAATGTCGCCAAAGACTATCAGGAAGGGCATTTCTTCGGCATTGGGGACTTCGACGTGGGTGTTGACCCAATGAGCGAACAGGCCGTAACTTTCGGGCGCGTCGCCGCCGCCACCCTCGCCATAGATGCCGCCCAGCAGTTGTTCCAGGTCGAATCCGCTGGCGAAAGTCGTCACCTGTAAGGGCCAGCGGTCGTAACCGGCGTCGCCAATGGCCGCGAAGCAGATTTCGGCATCGGGCCGGTACTGTGACAGGGTGTTGAACAGCAGCGGCAGGCGGTCGAAGATTTCGGCCGGCCAGGAAGCCATCGAACCGGTCACATCGACGGCAATGATGATGGGATTCTTCGATTCGGAGCGAATCCGCTTTTTGGGGTCGATAATCTTTTCGTGTGGTTGACTTTTGCCGCCATAGGCGCGCGGCCCGGCGGCTTTTGCGCGGGCTGCTGCCTCTCCCCTTTTGGAACTGGCAGCCGGTTTGTAAGCGTATTTGGCCGAGCCGTACCAATCACTGGTATCTTCATCCCATGAGTACATAAAAAGCCTCCTGTAAAGCATGCTGGCTTTGTCATTTCGAAGGAGCCGCGCAGCGGCGACTGAGAAATCTTATACACAGTGCGAAAGATTTCTCGCTTCGCTCGAAATGACAATATTTAATAAGTGTATTTTTTACACTATATATATTTTACCGCATCTGCCAGAATTTGCAAGCCGAATTCGCGCCGGATTCTCTCGTCCAGTTTGCGGGCGGAGATATATGCGGCGATTTCGGGCGGGACGAGGGATTGCCAGTCTTGGCCGCGCACGATGGCTTCACGCACCATCGTGCCGTTGACTCGAATCCGCTCGTTTGGCGGGACAAAGGCGACGGGGCGTTCGATCCGGTAGAATTCCGCCAAAAGGTTGGCAACGTAGGGGTTGTCGGTCACGAACAGGTCGAGAGTCTCCCCCAACATTTCCCGCACCATCAGCCGCCAGCGCGGGCCGTCGTCCAAATCTGGCACGGGAATCACGCGCACGTTTTCGCGCCCGGCCAAGGAGATGGCGAGCATTTCTTCGGTTTCTGCAAGGGTGAAGGGGTTGCGGGCGTTGTAGCGGTTGGAACTGCCGATGCCGAGTACCACCTGCCCGGCGGCGGCGCACAGCCCGCGGATGACCGCCGCCTGGCCGAGGTGGACGGGTTTCCAGCGGGCTATCATGGCGATGCGCTTGAAAGGTTTGTCAGGAAGGGTCATGGCTGAGTTTTACGTCGGATCACTTCAGGGCTTTTGTCATTTCGAACTACGAAGCAGTGAGAAATCTTGTCCGCAGAAATAAAACAAAAATTCCAGGCGGGTTTACCAGTCATCGTTAGAATCATCGACCATATACTCAGCTTTGCCATCAAAAAGGCTTAATTGTTGCGACCCATCTGATGGGTAAAATTTTCGCGGGACTACGCCATCATCCCTCAAGCCGCCGAGGCTGTTGATAGTTTCCTGAATTCGCGGGATGCAATACTGCGCGTTTTGCTCCATGACTGCCTTGGTGTTAAATCGAAGCACGTGCCACCCCAGGGATGCCAAATCGTTGTTCCTTCGATTATCATGCGCAATCATCTCACGCTTGGCGTGCCAGGCATCCCCATCGGTTTCTACATCCAGACTTCCTTTTTGGCAAAAAAAAGCAAAATCAAGCTGATAGCTGAATGTGTCTGTCCTGACTTCCCACTGTCTTTCCGCAAGAATATCCTTTGTTTTTAAGGCTTCCCAGAGCATATCTTCGAGAGGGCTGTCATCAAACAAGTCATTGATTTGTTCAGCCAGGTCAAACTTTACCCGCGTTGTAGGAATAAAGACATTCCGGCGCGGCAATCGCGCCAGAATAGGTTGCGGCCTTTCCTTCAATTCTCCCACCCAAAGACGATAGTACTTTTTTTGAGAGTTTTCATTGTAGATTTCATTTGGAAAAATTTCCTGGCGCGTAACAGTATCTATGCCATCCACTTTCCCAAAATACCGAATCTTGAATGCGTCCTTGCCAAACGAACTGGGCTGGTAAAATGCCAAGTATTTTGGCGGCCAGCGCTTTGGCCTGCTGCTAACAGGAATTCGATACCATTTTTTCTCTTGCAAAATGGCGAAATCCTTTTTATTCGGCAGGAAAGCGACCAAAACTTCAGTGCTGTTTTCCATTAGACGTAGTATTGTTGTATCAACTGAATTGACATGGCTTGTCCTGTTGATTGTTTCCTGTTGTGCTTCAAGCAAGGGTCTGTTCAAGTTTAGCATAAATCGTCAGGATGGTTCAAATGTTGTATCAATTTTTCGCCATTCCAACCCTGCCCTAAAAAGTCGCCTTTAGGCGGCTTCGCAAGAATAGCCGGGGATTTCAATCCCCGGCGGGTCTGGCAGGCGAAAAAGCCCCGATTGCCCTACCGAATGCCCACAATCCGGCGCATCAAAACCTCTTGCATCAGTTATAATCATCCCGTTTGTAACCGGTTACAAATCAGATTGGCGGAGGAAATTTTACTATGGCGCTTTCCAAAGATTCATCCCTACCCCACCCGCACGACCTGTTGCGGCGGCGCGAGGCGCTGATTGGACTGTTGTTTTTATCGCCCTGGCTGTTGGGCTTTGTCCTGCTCAAACTGGCACCCATTTTGGCCTCGCTGGCCTTTTCGTTCACCAATTTTTACATGCTGAACCCCGAAGCGACCCAATTTGTCGGGCTGCAAAACTACCTGCGCGCCCTGGGTGATATCAACGCCGGGGCCAGCCTGAGCGGTTCGCTGGGCTACTTTCTGTTCACCGTGCCGGTGCAGTTGCTGGCCGCACTGGCCCTGGCGGCCGTCTTTTCGAGTGACCGCCTGCGCGGCAAAGTCGCGCTGCGTCCGCTCTTTTTCATGCCGAGCATCATCCCGGCGGCGGCCATCCTGTTCATTTACCTGGGATTCGTCGACCCGCGCACCGGCTGGCTCAACGTGCTGGTGATGGAGCCGCTCGGACTGCCGCCCTTGCCGGGGCCGTTTACGGGCATGTCCTTCAGCATCCTGCTCGGGCTGATGGCGATGTGGAGCATCGGGCCGGGATTTCTGATTATGTACGGGGCCATGCAGGCCATTCCGCGCGAAATCATTGAAGCCGCGCGGGTCGATGGGGCCGGGCCGTTTGCGCGTTTCGTTTTTGTCAGCCTGCCGATGATTTCACCGGCCATCTTCTTTGCGCTGGTCATCAACCTGACCAGCGCCTTCGGCGGCACGGTGCTGCTCGACCGCGGCTACCTGTTTTCGTTCAGCCTGTCGCCGATGGAAGGCTATATCAATTCGATGATGTTCACGCGCTTCGAGTTGGGCTACGCCGCCGCCCTGGCCTGGATTATGTTCGCTGTTACCATGACCATCACCCTGTTCCTGTTCCGCTCGGCGAGGCGCTGGGTCTACTTCCCCGACGAGGACTATCGTGAAGAAATTTAACTGGAAAAACCTCAGCCTGTTCAGGAACAGCGGCGCATCCACCCTGACCTTCCGCGCTTGGGAATTTACCGGCACGGCCATGGTCAACCTGCTCATCTTCACCCTCCTGGCCGCCTACCTCTCACCGCTGCTTTACATGGTCGCCACCGCCCTCAAAGAGAAGCAGCAGTTTCTCGATTCCTCGGCCCCGCTCTACCCCGCCCGGCAGGTGGAATTTGAGTACGGGGGCAAATCCTACCCGGTGCTTGAAGTGCCGACCGAGGAGGGGATTCAACACTGGGCCATCGTCACCCGCACCCGCACTTCGGCGGAGTTCGTCGACCCGGCCAACCCCGAAGCCGGTCTGATTGCCTGGCAGGGCAACTGGCGCGAACTTCAGACAGTCTACAATCCGCACGTCACCTTCGACAACTTCAAAACCCTGTGGACGGCGGCCAAGTTCCCACTGACGATGAAGAACACGCTCATCATCGCGGTCATCAGCGAAATCGGCGTGCTGCTAGCCTCGATTGCGGTCGCCTACGGTTTTTCGCGGTTCCGCATTCCGGGCGGCAAGTGGCTCTTCCTGTTGCTGGTTGCCACCATCCTCATCCCTGAAAGCATCACCCTGGTGCCGACCTACTTCGTCTATGTGCGCGTCTTCGACTGGAACGGGACCTGGTATCCGCTGATTGCGCCGCACCTGTTCGGCAATGCCATCTACATCTTCCTGCTGCGCCAGAACTTCAAGAGCATTCCCAAGGACCTCGACGAAGCCGCCATGCTCGACGGAGCCGGGCCGCTGCGCATCCTGTTTTCGATTATCTTGCCGCAGGCCATCCCGGCGGTAGCGACGGTGGCCCTGCTGCACTTCTTCTACACCTGGAACGAACTGCGCCTGGCCAGCCTGTACCTGGGCATTGCCCCCAACCTGCGCACGGTCTCGTTCAACGTGCAGACCTATCAGACCCTGACCTTCACGCCCGAAATGCTGCAAGCCGGGGCGCTGCTGGTGATGGTTGTGCCGGTGCTGGTGCTGTTCATCTTCCAGCGTTTCTTCATGCAGGACATGGTCGTGACCGGAATGGAAAAATAGACGATGAAAAACCCCACCGTTCGCTCGATAGTCTTCATCTGGCTGGGATGGCTGCTGCTGGTGATTGGCTTCCAGGCCCTCGCCACGGCGCGCCTCGACCCACAATGGCCCGACCGCGCCCAGGGATGGACAACAATCGAAACCGCCAAAAACCAGGGCGATTACCAGCGTGACCGCCTGTACCTGACCGAACCCTTCATGAACAACCAGGTCGCCTGGGATTCGGAATACTACCTCGGCATCGCCATCGGCGGCTACGACGACCTCAACATGCCGGCCCTCAGCCCCAAAGGCTGGCTGATTCCCAATTTCGAGACCCGCATCCCGACTGCGGGCTACCAGGGCGAGGTGCTCTCGCTCAGTTACGCCTTCCTGCCGCTGTATCCCTACACCGTTCGGCTGGTGGCAATCCCGCTCAGCCTGCTGGGGATGAACCCCATCGCCACAGCCACCCTGGCCGGGGTCATCATTTCGGCGTTGGGGACGCTGGCTGCCATGCTCGCGCTCTACATCCTTTCGCGTGATGCGCTCGGCGAAGAAGGCGGATTGCGGGCCGCCTTTTACCTGGTCATCTTCCCGACCGGTTTTTTCCTGGCCCAGGTTTATACCGAGGGACTCTTCGTCGGCCTGGCCTTCAGCAGCCTGGCGATGCTCAAACGCCGCAACTGGTGGGCCGCCGCCTTGTTGGCCTGCGCCGCCACCCTGACCCGCGCCGTCGGCATTGCCCTCATCATCCCGATGGTCTTAACCTGGCTCTCGACCCGCGAGTGGTATCACCTCGACCTCGAATGGCGGCAAATCTACCACTCCGGCCTGCCCCTGCGCCCCCTGCTGCGCGGACTGCTGGCCTTTTCGCCGCTGTTCGTCTTCCTGGTCTGGAAGTTTTCCTACCTCGGTGTGGCCTTCGACTTTGTCGAGGCCAACTTCTTCGGGCGCGGGTATCTTGACCTGCGCACTTCGTTTTTCACCTGGGCCACCTCCCTGCGTTCGATGCTCAGTTTCGAGAACCCGCAGCACAGCGCTTACTATTTCACCGAATTTTTCGGCATGACCATTGCCGCGATAGCCATCCTGAGAGCGCGTAAAACTTTCCCCGAACTGGCCTGGTTCAGCCTGGCCGTTTTCCTGATTTCCTGGGGATCCGGCCCCGCGCAAGGGATTCATCGTTACGTGCTGGCTGCGCCGGCTTTGTTTGTGCAGTTATCGGCCTGGGGCAAAAATCCCGCCTTCGACCGGGTCTGGACGATAGCCAGCCTGTTGCTGATGGGCCTGCTGGCGATGCTGTTCGCCTTCAATTTCTGGGTGGCGTAACACCGGGTCATAATCTGAAATTAAACCGCGAAGAGCGCAAAGAAAACCTGGTAGCAGTTGCCTGTAGAGCGAGAAAATATCTCGCTCTACAGGCAACATCGTTTTTTTGACCCACACCCAAAAACTTGGCGTACTTCGCGGCCTTCGCGGTTCGTTTTGCTGCTTTAAGTTAGCCGCAAAAAATCGAAATGGCCTCTTGTAATTACAGAATATTTGTTCTATAATTGTAACATGGATGCCATTTCCCGCCTGAAACTGCTTGCCAGCCAGATGACCTTCGAGCCAGACCTGGAGCAAAAACCGGCCTGCTTCTCGCAAAAAGCGCAGGAACAGGTCTTCGTCCATCCGGCCCAGATGCCCAACGGACAGAGCATCAAACTGCTCAAAACCCTGCTCTCCTCAACCTGCGAGCGCGATTGCTTCTACTGTCCCTTCCGCGCCGGGCGTGATTTTCGGCGCGCCACCTTCCAGCCGGAGGAGTTCGCAAAACTGTTTATGCAATTGCACCAGTCCGGGCTGGCCGAGGGTGTTTTCCTCAGTTCGGGCATCGCCGCCGGGGGCATGCGTACCCAGGACAAACTGCTCGACACCGCCGACATCCTGCGCAACAAACTCAATTTTCGCGGCTACCTACATCTCAAGATGATGCCTGGTTCCGAGCGCGCCCAGGTCGAGCGCGCCATGCTGCTGGCCGATAGGGTCTCGGTCAACCTCGAATCGCCCAACACCGAACGCCTGGCGCGCCTGGCCCCGCACAAAATCTTCCTCGAAGAACTGCTCCAGCCGCTCAAATGGGCCGATGAGATTCGCCGCACCGAAAATCCGCACCGGGCCTGGAAAGGCCGCTGGCCCTCCACCGTCACCCAGTTCGTGGCCGGCGGCGCCGACGAGAGCGACCTCGAACTGCTGACCACCACCGCCTGGCTGAACAAAAACGTCGGCCTGAAGCGCGCCTACTTCTCGGCCTTCCACCCCATCCGCGACACCCCGCTCGAAAACAAGGCCGCTGTCGACCCGCTGCGCGAGCATCGACTGTATCAAGCCTCCTTTTTACTGCGCGACTACGGATTCGACCTCGAAGACCTGCCCTTCATGGGGGACGGAGACCTGCCGCTCGCCGCCGACCCGAAACTTGCTTCCGCACAAGCCAGCCTGGTTCATACGCCGCTGGAACTCAACCGCGCCGAAAAGCGTGACCT
>JAWOIR010000151.1:0-4860 GCA_046484545.1 Anaerolineales bacterium | reverse complement strand
TTTTTTGTTGGTTCTCTTCTATTTGGTGTAGAGGAGGCCGTATTTTGGGTTGTGAGAGTACTTACGCGCTCCCACAACCCAAAATACGGGGACTTACCACGGAAATTTCCAAAGAACCTATTGCGTTTTTGTGTATACAGGTGATTTTTTTGGTATAATTTTTTTACCAGTTCCCCATCGATAAGGAGTTGTAAAAATGGACGCGCTGACAACCATCTCATCCAAATTTCAAATTGTTATTCCACGGGAAGTGCGTGAGCAGTTTGACCTGAAGCCAGGCCAGAAGGTGATGTTTATTCCCTACCGAAACTCGATTCGATTGGTGATTGTGCCGCCCATTGAGGAAGCCCTGGGAATATTCAAGGGAATTAATACAGACCACATTCGTGAAGAAGTTGATGAGGAACGTTAATGAACGTTGTCGATTCTTCGGGTTGGATTGAGTATTTCACACATGGGAAAAATGCGCAGTTTTTTATTCCACCTGTTCAGGATTTGGCCAAGCTGCTGGTGCCCAGTTTATGTATTTACGAGGTATTCAAACGCTTATTGATGGACCTGGATGAAGATGCTGCGCTATTAGCGGTTGGATTGATGTCGCAGGGGCAAGAAGTCGTATTGGAGCGCAAAATTGCCATTGACGCTGCGCATCTTTCACGCGAATTGAAACTGGCCATGGCTGATAGCATTATTCTTGCTACTGCCCGCGCCTATAACGCCACACTCTGGACGCAAGACGCGCATTTCAAAGCGTTGGATGGCGTAAATTACTTCGAGAAGTGAGAACAAGGAGAATTATGAACGAGGAACTTTTTTCCGCCCCTGAAGCTCTGACTTTTGACGATGTGCTGGTGGTGCCCGCCTATAGTGAGGTGCTGCCTTCTGAAACGGATGTGAGCGCGCGGCTGACGCGCGAGATTACGCTCAAGATTCCGCTGCTTTCGGCGGCGATGGATACCGTCAGCGAGGCGCGGCTGGCGATTGCCCTGGCGCGCGAGGGCGGGATTGGCGTCATCCACCGCAATATGCCGCCGGAATCCCAGGCGGCGGAGGTGGACAAGGTCAAGCGCTCACAGGCCGGGATGATTAGCGACCCGAAGACCCTGCCGCCGACGGCCACTTTACAGGATGCCGAGAACCTGATGGCGCACTACAAAATCAGCGGGGTGCCGATTGTGGAAGAATCGGGCGACCTGGTCGGGATTTTGACCAACCGCGACATCCGCTTTGTGGAGCAGAAGGATTATGTCCAGTCGGTCAGCGCGTTCATGACTCCGCATGAGCGGCTTGTAACGGCTCCGGTCGGAATCTCGAACGACGAGGCCAAGGTGCTGTTGCAGCGTCATCGTATTGAGAAGTTGCTCCTGGTGGACGAAGCCGATAAGTTGAAGGGTTTGCTGACGGTCAAGGATATCCTGACAGAAATCGAACACCCGCACTCGTCGAAGGACGGGCGCGGGCGTTTGCTGGTGGCGGCGGCGATTGGCGTCGGTGCGGACGTGGAGACGCGCGTCGGGTTGATGGCGGATGCCGGGCTGGATGTGGTTGTGATTGACACAGCGCACGGGCATACGCGCGGCGTTATCGAGACGATTTGGCGCATCAAGCAAAACTGGCCCAACTTGGCGGTGGTGGCTGGGAACGTGGTCACGGCCGAAGGGACGCGCGCGCTCATCGAGGCCGGGGTCGATGGGGTCAAGGTGGGTGTGGGGGCCGGGTCGATTTGCACGACCCGCATCGTAGCCGGGGCCGGGATGCCGCAGTTGACGGCCATTCATGCGTGTGTGCTGGAAGCGCGTAAAACCGAGACTCCCGTCATTGCCGATGGCGGTATCAAGTATTCGGGCGACATCGTCAAGGCGATTGTGGCCGGGGCTGATACGGTCATGCTGGGCTCGCTGCTGGCCGGCCTGGAAGAGTCTCCGGGCGAGGTGGTCAGCTATGAGGGCCGCAGTTTCAAGGAATATCGCGGCATGGGCAGCCTGGGTGCGATGCAGGGATTCGGCAAAGACCGCTACGGCAGCGGGCAGAAGGGCGGCGGCAAACTGGTTCCCGAAGGCATCGAGGGCCGTGTGCCTTATAAAGGAACCTTGCGCGATTTTGTCTATCAACTGGTGGGCGGATTGCGCTCCGGCATGGGCTACGCCGGCGCGAAGAACCTGGACGACCTGCGTTATCGCACGCGCTTGAATAAAATCACCAATGCCGGGTTGATTGAAAGCCATCCGCACGACATCATTATTACGAAGGAAGCCCCCAATTATCAGGTGCGCGGGTAGCACTTTACGATTTTGAAAAATTTGCCGCGATTTTTAGATTTGTGGTAAACTTTCAGGGATAATTTCGCATTGGAGAGTAGTACATGAGTAAATCCCGCAGCCAACAAATGGTAGACCGCTTGCGCGCGATGCAGGCTTCGGCACCCGATATTGAAGCCTCGGCTGTCGTTTCAGTGGATGGTTTGATTATGGCCTCGGCCCTGCAGCAGGGTGCGGAGGAGGATCGTGTTTCGGCAATGTCGGCGGCGATGCTTTCACTTGGTGAGCGCATTGCTTCGGAATTGGGACGGGGCGGGTTGGAGCAGGTCTATATCAAGGGCGACAATGGTTTTATCGTCCTGATTGCTGTCGGTGATGAAGCCGTGTTAACGGCCCTGGCGCGCCAGGAAGGCAAACTCGGCCTGGTTTTCCTCGAAATGCGCCGTGCGGCAGAAGATTTAACCCGCCTGGTTGGATAGTTCAATTTACTGCGATTAAGCACAGCGTCCCTGCCAAATGCAGGGACGCTGTGCTTAATCGGCAATTTCAAATCCAAAATGAGAAACCCGCGAAAACTTACTATCCCACCTGCCCGCGCGCCAGGATGACGGGCAGGCCGCCGTTCATCAGGCGCATGCCGGTATCCAGGTTTAGGCCGGTTTGACCGAGCATGGCCCGGTCGCTGGAGAGAATTCCAACCTGCCAGCCGGGACATTGCTCACGCAGGACTGCGCCGAAGCGGGCATACAGATTGCGCAAATCCTGGCTGGCGCTGACCCTGCCGCCATAGGGCGGATTGGTGACGACCCATCCCGTTCCGGCAGGCGGCTGGATGGACGAGAACGCCCGATGCGAAAATTCAATCTGCGCGCTCACCCCGGCGCGTTCGGCGTTTTCACGCGCCATGTGAATTGCGCCCTCGTCGCGGTCGGAGGCCAGGATGGGCGGGCAGTCTTTTCGTTGGGCGGCGCGCGCCTCGGCCTGGATGCTGTTCCAGAGCGTATCGTCGAAGCCGGGCCAGTCCATGAAGGCGAAACGGCGGTTCAGGCCGGGGGCAATGTTCAGGGCCAGCAGCGCGGCTTCGATGGGGATGGTGCCGGAGCCGCAGAATGGGTCGAGCAGGGGCGAGGTCCCGTCCCAGTTGCAGGCCATCAGCAGGGCGGCGGCCAGGCTTTCTCGCAGGGGCGCTTTGGCGCTGGCCTGACGGTATCCGCGCTTGTGCAGATTTTCTCCCGATGAATCGATGCTGATGGTCAGGCGGTCATTGATCAACCGCACCAGGATGCCCTGCGCCGCTTTTTGCTGCGGGCTGGGCTGGCCGAGACGTGTCTCGATGGCCTGCCCGATGCGCTCGGCGACGGCGTCGGAGTGGTAGAGTTTCGACTTGTGGCAGGTAACGCGGATTTCGACCGGTTGACCGGGTTTGAGAAACCGTTCCCAGGCCAGGCGCGCGGCAGAGTCGCGAAGCTCGTCAAACGTGCGGGCGTAGAAAAAATTTCCAAACCGAACCAAAATTCGGCTGGCGGTGCGCAGGTGCAGGTTGGCGCGGTACAGTCCGGCCAGGTCGGTGCGGAAGTCCACACCACCGGGGTCAGGGTTGGACGAATCCGCATTGGCGGGGATGATGCCTGGCGATTGTAATTCGCGGGCGGCCAGGTCTCGCAAGCCCGGCGCGGTCACGGCGTAGCAGGTATAGTTCATGGCTTGATTGTACCTTTATTAACGTGGTGATAACCTGTCAAAACGACGGCTATTTGGGAATTCCCGTGATAAATCCCCGCATTTTGGGGTGTGAGCGCGCTTATGCGCGCTCACACCCCAAAATGCGACCTTCTTCATGGCAAATAACAGGGAACCAAAATGACATCTGCCGTACAATTGAAAGAAAATTTGACCAGCCATGTATAATTAAAGAAAACAGCATCATGGACGAGAATATGCCTGAGAATCAACCGACTTTTGACTTATTAAAAGACCCCAAACTTTACCTTAACCGCGAACTGGGCCTGCTGGAATTCCAGCGCCGTGTTTTGGAAGAAGCCGAGGACACACGCTGGCCGTTGCTGGAGCGCGTCAAGTTTCTTTCGATTTTTGGCTCGAACATGGACGAGTTTTTCATGGTGCGCGTCGGCGGGCTGAAGATGCAAATTGCCGAGGGCGTGGTCGAGTTTACCCCGGACGGCATGACCCCCGCCGAGCAGGTAGCCGCTATTCGCAAGGTGGCCAGCAGCCTGTTGCAATCCGGCCACGAGCGCTGGACAAAGAATTTGCTCGCCAGCCTCGACCAGGACGGTATTCATGTGCTGGATTATGAGCAATTGGACGAGAAGCAACGCGAAGCCGCCCAGGAATATTTCGATGAAGTTGTTTTCCCGGTGCTGACGCCGCTGGCTTTCGACCCCGGACATCCCTTCCCGCATATTTCCAGCCTGAGCCTGAACCTGGCAGTTCTCATCCGCGACCAGCGCGGGCAGGAGCGTTTTGCGCGCCTGAAAATCCCGTCCAGTCTGCCGCGCCTGATTCCGCTCAAGCGTTCTTCGGGCAGCACCCGCAAGGACGGAACAGTTCCCTACCACCATTATTTTGTCTGGCTGGAGCAGGT
>JAWOIR010000054.1:0-3494 GCA_046484545.1 Anaerolineales bacterium | reverse complement strand
AAGCCCTGAGTGTGGTTGCGGTCGGCAGTGTTATTGTGGATGGAAATACTCTTGCTTCGCGTGAGTACCTTGACCAGCCGTCAGCGCCGCTCCGGTTTGGTGACAAGGGCGCTTGCGTTGCCATCTTGAATTTGGGCCTGCCGGTTTGGCTGCCTGAATTGGCCCTGATGCTGCAAATGGTGTCCGGCGGTCAGACCAGCCTGCACATGGAGACTCTCGAAACAAGGGATGAAACAGATTCACGTTTCCCCGACGGGCGTATTCTCTTCAACAACAACCAGGTTACATTTAACACGGAACGACAGGAGCCTGTCGAAAGCCTGGGTGAATTTGACAGCCAGTGGTTTATGCGTGCCTGGAAGGCGGCCAGTTTCTCTGTCTTGCTGATATCGCTGGACGATATTTCAATCAGCGGTAACCAGTTCCAGGCCAGTGTTCCGCAGTATGTGCGCGAAGGTCTGGAGCAATACCGTGATGAGAAAATATCGACCAGCGACCTGCTTGCTTACATGCTGAAATTCATTCACGTTGGTTCCGTGGCTATAACCATTCGCGCGACGGGGAATGGGTTGAGCGAGCGGTTATTTTCCAACTGGGTTTCTTACGCATCTGCCGCGGTGGCAATGAATATCACAACCAGCAATGAGGCGACTCATGCCTTTGTTACCATGGCGCTCAAGAAGATTGAGGATAACCTGAGCTTGTCCAGTTGACCAATGAGTAAAAAAGAGATTTAATGAATTTGGAGGCAAAATATGGAAAAGCGAGAAAAATTTATCAGTGGCCTGCCCGGCCAGGAAGTGGATGAAGAAAAACTCCAGGACGCACTTCGAGACATGCTGAAGCAGACAGCCAATGAAGGCGCGCCCGCGCTGGGGATGTTCGCGCAACTCCAGAAGCGGCGCGCGGCCCGCCTGGACGTTGCTGCAAAAGGCCTTGGTAAGGAATTGGGCAAAAACCACCCCGATGTGGTGATGATTCAAGATACGGCCAAAACTGTTGGCCAATTGAATTCCAGGCTCGATACACAAAGTGCTCGGATGAAAACCTGGCCCAAAGCGCGGCCCAATGAGTGGGTTGTATTTGGTACGGTGGTCGATGCTGAAAACAAGCCAGCCAGCGGCCTGACTGTCCGTCTTTATGACCGTGACCGAAAATATGACGACTTCTTGGGCGAATCTGAAACCGATGCAAACGGAGACTTTTCCATTATTTATCATGAACGTGATTTTATGGAATCTGGCGAGAATCTCCCGGAACTGTATGTCACGATTTCAGACGCAAAAGGTAAAGAGGTTTACTCTTCGCGCGATAATGTCCGATTTAATTCGGGCCGGTCGGAATACTTTGCCATCAGGCTTGGTAAAGTCAGGCGGGCGGCAGCAGCCAAATCAACCACAGCCAAATCAAGCGCAACGAAATCAACCGCAACCAAATCAACTGCAACCACCACAAAAGCCAGCCGCAAGAAAGGCTAGTGTTTTTTCTTGCACCTGACTGCCTTGTCTGTATGACCGCTTTGCTGCCCACAAGAAAAAACGGAAAATTGATACTCATGCCTGCGAAGCAGGCATGAGTATCAATTTTCCGGCTCTCCTCGTACGGTAAATATCAGAGAACCTGCGGAATGTTTATTTGAAAAACTCGAGCAGATGTTTACTGATTGCTTCGGCTTCGTCATGCTGAACCCAGTGAGTGGCGTTTTCAAAGTAAAACAATTCACCGTTGACGCAATATTTTAGGCTGTTCTGGGCCATTTCAGGGCTGAGGGCCAGGTCGTTTTTGCCCCACAGGATGCGCACAGGCATTTGCAGGCGCACACCGCGCGGCATCGATGGCCGAAAACGTATCAGCGCACGATACCAGTTAATCATCCCTGTCAGGCCGCCAGAATTGGCGTAGGCCTTTCGGTATTCTTCCAGGTCTTCGGCGCTGAAGGTTGTAGGCTTGCCGCTGTTTTTCAACATGCCAATCATCCCGGCGAAGTTGTTGCGGCTCATCAGCCAATCGGCCAGGCCGGGGATTTGGAAAAAGACGATGTACCAACTCTTGAGCATTTGACGCGGTGATTTGCGCACGGTGCGCAACATGACGGCAGGGTGCGGCACGTTGAGAATTGCCAGTTTTTCGATTCGCTCTGGGTGCAGGATGGCAACCGTCCAGGCGACGGCGGCGCCCCAGTCGTGGCCGGCCAGTAAGACTTTTTCGATGCCGTAATGGTCGAGGATGGCGATGACATCCTGGCTGAGATGTTCCAGCCCGTAGGATGCAACGTCCTTTGGTGCGCTTGACAGGTTGTACCCGCGCTGGTCGGGGGCAATGACACGGAATCCTTTGGCAGCCAGGGCCATGATTTGATGCCGCCAGCCGTACCAGAATTCCGGGAATCCGTGCAGGAGCAGGACGGGTGTCCCGTCGGCTGGCCCAGCCAGGACCAGGTGCAGGCGAATCTGGTCGTTGATTTGCAGGTAGGTGTGTTCGTAGGCGGGCATGGATGGCTTCCTTAAGGTTGCTGGCTGAAATACTCGCTGAGTAAATCAGAAATATCGGCGGGGTTGTGTTCGGCCAGGATGCGGAAGAAGTCGTCGGGGGTGGCGCGCTGGCCGGTCATTTGGGTGTAATAGTCTTTCAGGAAGGCGAAGAAGGCTTCGTCGCCCATGCGTCCGCGCAGCTCGTGCAGGAAGAGCGCGCCGCGGCGGTAGGTGGCGTTGGTGTAGGGCGTGAATCCGCCGTAAGTCGAGACTGGGGCGTCAATTTTACCCTGCGGATTATGGAATGTAATCCGGTATTCCCACCACCAGTTGACGGCGTCGGGATAGTGGTCTTCGTAAAAGAGTAGTTCGCAGTAAGTTGCCAGGGATTCGTCGAGCCAGGGATGGTTGGCCTGGTCGTTGGCGACCGCGCCGAACCACCACATGTGACAGGTCTCGTGTGCAGCGACCATGACCAGGAAATTGCGCTCTGTGCCGTCGTACAGATTGTAGAAGGCGTTGGAAAGGAAATACAGGCCGTCGTATTCCATGCCGTCGTTGAACTGTCCTTGCACAACGGCCAGGGACTCGTGCTGATAAGGGCCAAACAGTCGGGTGTAGGTTTCGATGGCGTCCAGGGTGGCGTCGAGGGCGGCTTTTCCACCGGCTTCGAAGAAGGGCAGATAATAACTGTTGACTTGAATGCCGTCAATTTCAGCGCTGGCGACCTGGTATTCGCGGCTCATCGAGAGCGCAAAGGTGCGCCCGGCGTTTAGGCTGTAGGTGGTGGTGATACCATCGGTCTGGGTAACGACTCCGCTGGAGGCGACGATGGGTGCGCGGGCGGTGTCGCTGAAGGTGAGGGTGACTTCAAAATCGGCCGGGTCGTAGACCAGGTGCTCGCCGTAGAACCAGGGACGGTTGAGCAGCCAGCCGTCTTCGTAGGGGACGATGAAGGGATACCAATCGACCAGGTTCATCTGGTTGGCGGTATAGCCGAAGATGTCGGGGCGGACCAGGTTG
>JAWOIR010000134.1:0-3070 GCA_046484545.1 Anaerolineales bacterium | reverse complement strand
GAACTGGGTCAGGTTATCCTGGATGGCAACTTCAACCACGTTCTCGACCCGCGAGAGTATCTCGAAATCGGCGGGGGCAAAGGACTCAGCAGCCTGCGTCTCGGCGAAGGTGACGATGTATTTCTTGCGCTGTGTGGCGCGCAAATCGGCAATTTGCTCGACCGCGACCAGCCGTCCGGCGCGGATAATGCCAACGCGGTCACAGGTGCGTTCAATTTCGTCGAAACTGTGCGAAGACATCAGAATGGTTTTGCCGGCTTCTTTTTCAGCCTGGATGATGGAGACGAAACGGCTCTGCATCAACGGGTCCAGCCCGCTACTGGGTTCATCCAGCAAAAGCACATCCGGGTCGTGCATCAGGGCGGCGACGATGCCCAGTTTTTGCTTCATGCCCTTCGACATCTTGCGGATTTTTCCCCGACAGTCCAGGTCAAGGGTTTCGATGAGCGTATCCCGCTTTTTGGTCGAGGTCATGCCGCGCATGTCGGCCAGCAGTTTCAGGAACTCGTAGCCGTTCATCGAGTCGAAGAAGGCAATTTCGCCGGGCAGGTAGCCAGTGAACTTTTGAATTTTGGCGGCGTGCTGGCGGCAGTCCTTATTGGCAATGGTGCAGTGGCCTGAATCCGGGTTGAGAAAGCCCATCAGGTGCCGGATGGTGGTGGTTTT
Source organism: Anaerolineales bacterium (assembly GCA_046484545.1). Taxonomy (GTDB): domain Bacteria; phylum Chloroflexota; class Anaerolineae; order Anaerolineales; family Villigracilaceae; genus UBA8950. The sequence goes on along the minus strand of JAWOIR010000134.1, from coordinate 2,404 downwards.
TCCTGCCCCGTTGGGGCCGAGATAGCCAAAGGTTTCTCCTGATTCAACCTGAAGCGTCAGGTCGAACACGCCTTTGTCTTGCCCGTAATTTTTTGTGAGTTGTTCGATTTGTATCACGGGGACTCCTTTTGAATATTGCCAAGACAACTTAGACAATTGCTGAAACGCACTTTAAATCATAGCGCGATTTTTCCCCTGGCGCAATCGGGAAAGGGCGATTAAGATGAAAATCACTATCCGAAAATTACAATATAGCCGTTATCCTACCAGCAGCCAGAAAATAATCAAAATGGTAGCCAGCACCGGCCAGACCCAACCCCAGCCGCCCGCATCAAAGGACCCGCTGCCCAAACCGAGCGGCTGGAAACGAATCACCGGCAAGTCGGCGATTTTTTCCTGCAAGTCGCTGTCGCTGATGGTGTGCGGGTTGTAACCTTCGAAGAACCCGGCGAAACCGGCATTTTTCAACACCTGGCGGGCCACAATACAACGCTCATCCGGGTCGCTGATTTCCTCTGCGCGCGCAAATACCGCGCTGCCCGGCATCAACAATTCAACATTTGGATTAGCCAGTAAATTACGATACCAGTCTGAAGTTTTTCGCCCTCCCGAAAGACAGTAGACAAACCCGTCTCGAATGGCGTAATTAACCGGCGCGTAGCGAATCTTGCCGCTCTTACGTCCCACCACTTTCAAGACCATCATATAACCGCCAAATGGCGTGCCAAGCAAGGAGCCAAGCCCCAGTCGGAAAGCGGGAGTCATAAAAAAGGTATTCAAGAACCAGAAAATTTTTCGTAAAAACATGGGCATGACAATCTCCTTCATGCTATCGACATAAAAATTGCCCGGTGCAGAAACTCCACACCGGGCAATCAAATCCATCAGATTACGGGACGACCTTGAAACTCCACCAGTTCCCACCGTCGGCCTCGATATACTGGCCGTTGACGAGGGCGCGCACCTGCCAGTAGTAAGTCTTACCGCTATCACCCGGAACCAATTGCAGTTCATCGTAATGCACATAAAGCTTGCCACCCGCATCAACCCAGCCGCCGGTACACACACCATTAGTCTGTGAGAAACAATATTCATGCGGCACGGCTCCGGCAGAACCCCACCAGAAGCGGCCACTGTTCAACTTCTGGTTGACATCCCGATGGCTGAACTCAATTCCATTGGCAGGGCTGCTCTTCTTCAAGCTGGTAGGCGCGGCATCGGCCACCACCGCAAACTGCCAGGCCTGGTTATTGGCGTAAATGTACTGACCATTGATGAGCGCGCGCACCTGCCAGGTATAAGTAGAGCCGATGTTCAGACTCATGTGGTCCTGGTAATCATACAGCTTACCGTTGGTATCTCGCCACAGGGCGGCATCATTCGGGTCGCAAACCGCGGGACTTTCCACAAAGCAGACTTCGTACGGAACTGCTCCAGCAGAACCCCACCACAATCTGGAACTCAATTTTGACAGGAAATCACCCCGGCTGATTGAAGCATCTTTGGCCGGGCTGGTCTTTCCAAAGCCGACCGGCGCATTATCAGCCACGATTTTGAAACTCCACGCGCCCGCATCGGCATAGACATAATTCTCGTTAATCAAGGCGCGTACCTGCCAGTAATAAGTCGTCCCCACTTGCAAATCCAGGGCATCATGGTAGAAATACAACTTTCCGTCTGAATACGTCCAGTTTGATGCGTCGGAACCCTGGGCGCAGTCAGTGGCAACAGTCGAAAGGCAATATTCATGCGGCACAGAACCGGCTGTCTTCCACCAGAAGCGCGAACCGAGTTTATCCTTGAAGTACCCGCGGCTAAACTCACTGGCATTGCCCGGGCTGGTTTTGCCAAAAGGCGTCGGGGCAGGGTCAGACAAAATGGTGAAAGCCCAAAACGCGCCGGAGTTATTCTCGGCGTAAACATACTGCCCATTGGAAATTGCCCTTACCTGCCAGCGATACGTCGCACCTACATCCAGGGAAAACGGTTCAATGTAAGCATACAGTTTTCCGTTGGTATCCTTCCACAGAGCGGCGTTGTTCGGATCACAGATATCTGGGGCCTTCACAAAACAGACCTCGTGAATCGTTGAGCCGGCCGACTTCCACCACAAGCGCGCACCAAGTTTATCCCTGAAATCGGCGCGATGGAAACTGGCCCCATTGGCCGGGCTGACCTTGGTGAACGCGGTCGGTGCAGAATCGGATACCACCTTGAACATCCACCAGTTGCCACCATCAGCATAAACGTACTCGCCGTAAATCAAGGCGCGTACCTGCCAATAATAGGTCGTTCCCGGCTGCAGGTTTAAATCGGCATAGTACACATACATCTTGCCTTTGGCGTCCACCCATTCTGTATTGCAGGAGCCATTAACCGTCGAAATGCAATACTCATGCGGAAA
>JAWOIR010000408.1:0-13079 GCA_046484545.1 Anaerolineales bacterium | reverse complement strand
GCATCACCGCCCGCCTCGACTACCTCGCCCACCTCGGCGTGGACGCCATCTGGCTCTCACCCTTCTACCCGACCCCGGACCTTGACTTCGGGTACGACATCAGCGACCACTGCGACGTCGACCCGCGCTTCGGCACACTCGCCGATTTCGACGACCTCGTCCGCGAAGCCCACCGGCGGGATATCCGCGTCGTACTCGACCTGGTGCTCAATCACACATCCGACCAGCATCCCTGGTTCATAGAATCCCGCGCCAGCCGCGACAATCCCAAACGCGATTGGTACATGTGGCAGCCGCCCGCATCCAAAGGGGGGCCGCCCAACAACTGGCAATCCGCATTCGGCGGCAAAGGCTGGGAATATGACGAACAGACCGGCGAATACTACTTCCACATGTTCGTCAGGGAACAGCCGGATGTCAACTGGCGCAACCGGCAAGTGCGCCAGGCCCAACTGGATGTCGTTCGCTTCTGGCTGGCGCGCGGCGCCGACGGATTCCGTCTGGATGTCTTCAACGCCTATTTCAAGGACGAACAACTGCGCAACAATCCGCCCAAACTCGGCCTGCGCGCCTTCGACCGCCAAAAGCATATCTACGACATCGACCAGCCCGAAATGATTCCCCTGCTCAACGAACTGCGCGAAATCCTGGATACCAGCCCAGAAAAGTACGCCGTTGGCGAAACCTTCCTGGCCACACCGGAGCGTACTGTCAGTTATTGCGGCCCCGACAAACTGCACGCCGCCTTCAACTTCGACTTCACCCTGCGTCCCTACAACCCCGCCGCCTTCCGCGACGCCATCCAGAAATGGGACGGGGTCGCCGGTGGTGAAGTCTGGCCCAACTACGTCCTGTCCAACCACGACCAGCCCCGCACCGCCACCCGCTACTGCCGCGGCGAAGACGACACCCGCGCCTACGTCGTCATGGCCCTGTTGCTGACCCTGCGCGGTACACCTTTCCTGTACTACGGCGAAGAAATCGGCATGCGCGACATCTCCCTGGCCCGTCACGAAATTCTCGACCCGCCCGGCAAACGATACTGGCCGTTCTACAAAGGCCGCGACGGCTGCCGTTCTCCAATGCAATGGGACGCCACCCCTAACGCCGGATTCTCCTCGGCCAAGCCCTGGCTCAAGGTACATCCCAATTACATCCAGCGTAACGTCGAATCCCAGCAAGCCGACCCCGACTCGCTCTTCAACTTCACCCGCAGCCTGATTGCCCTGCGACGCAAACATCCCGCCCTGCGCGGCGGCAAACTCGACTTCATCCGCACACCCAAAGGCGTCCTGGCCTAATCCCGCACCAGTCCCGAAGAAAGCCTCACCGTCGTCCTCGATTTCGACGGCACAAACCGGCACTACACCCCCGGCGGAGAGCAAATCTTCGCCAGCCCGCGCGCCGAGGTGCGGATTTACGCATTGCAACCGACCTAAATTGTGCTATGCTGTTTTTGTGAAGACACTCGACTTTTCCGCCCCCCTCAGCCGTTACCTGCCGCCCCTGCCGGGGGAGGTGACCCAGGCCTGGTCCAGCCGCATCGCCTCGCCCGACGCCTGGATTCTCGACCCCCTGGCTGCTTCCCCGCGATTGCCGGTTCAACTCGCGGCGGGCGGAATGCGTGTCCTCGTCACGGCCGGCAACCCCATCATCCGCTTCCTGCTCGACCTGGCCGCCCACCCGCCAACCCAGGCCGACCTGAGCGCCGCGCTCTCCGACCTGGCGATGGCCCGCAAGGACGATGAACGTCTTGAACTGCACCTGCAAAGCCTGTATGAAACCCACTGCGCCGCCTGCAACCACCCGCTCCCGGCTGAATTTTTCATCTGGGATGCCAAAAGCGGCGCGCTGACAGCCAAAACCTACACCTGTACCTCCTGCGGCGACATGGGCGAACGCCCTGCCAGTGAATCTGATACACAACGCGCCGCCCGCTGGGCGCATTCCGAAGCCCTGCACCGCGCCCGCGCCTTGGAACGCATCGCCGCCCTCGACGACCCCGATCGCGTCCATGCTGAGGAAGCCATGCGCCTGTACCTGCCGCGTGCCGTCTACGCTCTGGGGACGCTCATCAACCGCCTCGATGGCATCTCCACCAGCGACGAACGCCGCCGCTGCCTGGTCGCGCTCGTCCTGTATGCCCTCGACCAGTGCAACAGCCTGTGGCCGCACGAGAGCGAGCGCCCGCGTCCGCGCCAGTTATCGCTGCCGGGTGTCTTCCGCGAGCACAACGTCTGGATGTCGCTCGAAAAAGCCGTCGGCTTTTGGGCCGCTTTTTCACCGATCGGCCAGCAGGATGTGGCGCACTCACTCTGGCCCGATGAGCCGCCCGAAAACGGCGGACTGTCCATCTACGAAGGGCCGCTGCGCGAAGCCGCCGGGGGGCTGGGCGAAGTCTCTTTCACAGCCCTGGCCGGAATCATCCCACGCCCCAACCAAGCTTTCTGGACGCTTTCAGCCCTGTGGGCCGGCTGGCTGTGGGGACGCGAAGCCGTCGCACCCTTCAAAGCCGTCCTGCGCCGACGGCGCTACGACTGGCAATGGCACGCCGAAGCCCTGCGCGCCCTGTTCACCAGCCTGCGCCAGGTGGGCGGCGGAGAAATCCCCTTCCACGCCCTTGTCCCTGAACTGGAATCCGATTTCCTGTCCGCGTTGTTGTTGTCGGCGACAGCGGGCGGCTGGCAGGTGGAATCGTTTGAAGCCGAGAAAAACAGCGATTTGGCCGCACTGGTCTTCCAGCCAGGCAAGCCGCGCCGGGGCAAAACCATCCCGCCGGACGTAAACCTCGTCCGCCGTTTGCTGCGCCAGGCCCTCGAAGCCCGCGCCGAACCGGAAGAATACCCCAGCCTGCACGCCGCCGTCCTGCTCGAACTGGCCGCCAAGAATAAACTCATTTTCAACGACGAAGCCGTCGGGAATATTCGAAAACTCGTCCACGCTGCGCTCGAATCGGACGAATTCACCGACCTCGAAGGCCGCGCCCATCCCGAAACCGGCCGCTGGGCCTTGAGCAAATGGCAGAAGATGTTCTAACAAAAAAACCTTAACACAAACCCAAAACTAGAGTATCCTTGTGCGTGGGAGTGGATAGGTCCTGGTGGGCCTCCTGGTCTTCAAAATCAGTGTTGGGGCGCGTTGCGTTCCAGGGTGGGTTCGACTCCCATCCACTCCCGTATCCCGTGATTCCTATCGGTTCTCTGGGATTTGCCGTGAAAAGCCCGCATTTTGGGGTGAGTATCCCTGACTGTCTTATCTGTGTGGCCGCTTCGCGTCCCTTAAGAAAAACCCGGAAACTTGATGTTCACGCGTGCTGCGCACGCTCCCAAAAAAAATGCGGGAACTTATCGTCAGAGATTCCCAAAGAACTTAACTTTCAAACCAGCCTATGACAACCGACCCCGAAATCATCACCAGCTTAGTAGCACGCGTTTTTCGTATCGAAGATGTCACCAGCGGCGGGCACACTGACCCTTACCTGCTGCGCTATCGCGGACAACTCTTTACCGGTATCGACAGCGCCGAGGCCTACGACCAACTGGCCCAAGCGCTCAAACCACACGGCCTGATGCCGCTCTTCCGCCGCGCTGAAGACGAGGGACACGTCATCTTCCTGGTTGAAAAACTGCCAGCCCCGCCGCCCACCAACCCGCGCACCAACCTGATTATGTTCGTGCTGACGCTTTTCAGCGTCATGCTGGTTGGCGCGCAAATCCCCCCGGATGTCCCCATTCCAGACGACACGCTCGGCATTATCCTGCTTCTGGTGCGTTACATCTACACTGGCTGGCCTTTTGCGCTGGCCCTGCTCTCGATTTTGCTGGCGCACGAATTCGGCCATTACTTCACCGGCCGGTATCACAAAACCGATGTAAGCCTGCCCTTTTTCATCCCCCTGCCATTTACTATTCTCGGCACGATGGGCGCGTTCATCAATATGCGCGAACTGCCCAAAAACAAACGCACCCTGTTTGATATTGGCATTGCCGGGCCGCTTTCAGGGCTGGTGGTCGCCATTCCGGTCTTGTTTATCGGCTTGGCGCTCTCCAGCACCAGCATCATTCATCCCAGCGAAGGCGGGTTCATGGAAGGCAACTCCCTGCTCTACCTGCTGGCAAAATACATTATCTTTGGGCAACTCTTGCCCATGCCGCTGGATTACGGCAATTGGCCGCCCGCCCTGTACTGGATTGCCTACTTCTTTACGAGCAACCCCATCCCCTATGGCGGCCTGGATGTCATGATTCACCCGGTTGCGCTGGCCGGCTGGGCGGGACTGCTCGTTACCGGTCTCAATCTCATCCCCGCCGGGCAATTGGACGGCGGCCACATCCTGTATGCCCTGTTTGGCAAAAACGCACGTCGCCTGCTGCCGCTCGTTCTGTTCGTCCTTGCAATTATGGGGATTGCCTGGCCCGGCTGGTGGCTGTGGGCTGGCCTGCTCTTTTTCCTGGGACGCGCCCACCCCGAAACCCTCGACGAAATCACCCAACTCGACCCACGCCGCCGCAAACTGGCCTTGCTCATGGCGGTCATCTTTGTCCTGGTCTTTACCCCCGTCCCTATGGTGGGGATGTAGGACGACTCGCGATGAAGCGGCTTTTTCTCATCCTGACCCTTTGGGCCTTTTTGCTGACCTCGTGCGTGGAAGTCATCTACCTGCCCCTCAGCACGGCTACCGTTGAAGCGACTGAATCTACACCGACGCCGCAACCCGCCAACACCCCAACGCCCATTCCCCCCACCCAGGCCCCGGACTTGGGCGTCAGCACCGAGGCTCTGCGCGGGCTGAACGTCGAATTGTGGCATGGACTGGACGGAATCCAGGCCAGCCTGTTGGCGCAAATGGCGGCAGAATTCAGCCTGTCGAATCCCTGGGGAATCACCGTCCAGGTGCAGGGCTGGGGCAACCTGTCGGCGTTGGAGCAGGCTGTCGATAACGGCCGAACAGGCAACGGGTTGCCCGAGCTCGCGCTGGCAATGCCCGAGCAAGAACTGGCCTGGGATGAAGAATCCCTGCTCGCGCCGCTCGACCCCTATTTATCCAATCCCGAATTCGGTTTTACCCAGGCCGACCTGAACGATTTCCCGGCCAGCATTTGGTGGCAGGACGAGGTGGATGGCCACCGGCTAGGCATTCCTGCCGCGCGCTCAACCCGCCTGCTCTTTTATAACCAGACCTGGGCGCGTGAACTGGGCTTCGAGAATCCTCCACAAACGGCAGATGATTTCCGCGCCCAGGCTTGCGCCGCGAACGCCACCTTCCGCCTGGATGACGACCTGACCAACGACGGCCTGGGCGGGCTGGTACTGGACGGCGATCCGTGGACGGCTTACTCATGGTTCAAGGCTTTTGGCGGCGATGTGGCCGAGGCGGGCAGGCTGGACTTTGTGCGAGACGAGAACGAGGCCGCCCTGACCTTCCTGAGCAACCTGCGGACCACCGGCTGCGCCTGGATGGCAACCGACCTGACGGCCTATCATCACCTGGCCGCCCGGCGCGCGCTGTTCATTACCGGCAGTTTGAGCGAAATTGACGCCCAAAACGCCGCCTGGCAGGCTGCCGAAAACGACGACGCGTGGACGGTCATCCCCTTCCCTGGAATAAAGCGGGTGGCGGTGGCCTATGGGCCGTCTTTCATGATATTCGAGAGCAGCCCGGCGCGTCAGTTAGCGGGCTGGCTGTTCGTGCGCTGGATGGTTTCAGCCGAAAACCAGACCCGGTGGGCGCAGGAGAGCGGATTGCTGCCTGTGCGTGCTTCGGCGCTGGGGATGGTCAGAAATCCGTCCGCGCAGTGGCGCAGCGCGGCAGACCTGGTGCCGCAGATGAGTAATTACCCGCAATTGGCCGATTGGCGCGTTGCGCGGCGTGTGCTGGGCGATGGATTTTTCACTTTTTTTGTCCTGGGGCTTTCCCCTGGCGAGGTGCTGGCCGAAATGCAAAGAACGGTCGAGCAGGTAACAACGCCGTAGAACGGGAGTTTTGTTATGTCAGACCACAATGAGTTGTATGACTATCGCGCCAAATTGCTGGCCCGCACCCTGGCCGCAACGAAGGAATTTTGCTCACTCTGCCGCCAAGTCCGCGACCCCTTCCAGCCGCTCACGCCCGATGGCTGGAGCGCTCATCAAATGGCCGCCCATGTGCGCGATGTTGACCGGCAGGTTTACGGGTCTCGTTTGCGCCGGGCGGTTGCAGAGGAGCATCCGGTTTTCAAAAATTTCGACGGTGAGACCTGGCTGACCGAGCATTACAACCGCAATGAACCGTTGGAAGACATCCTGAAAGAATTTCAGGACAGCATTCACGGGTTGGTGGGCTGGCTGTCCTCCCTGTCCCCGGCAGATTGGAGCCACGCCACACGCCACGAAGTTTACGGGGAATTTGCCATGCAGGCCTGGGCCGAACGCGGTCTGGCGCACATTGAGGAGCATATTTTCTCGATTGCGAGTGCATTAGGGAAAGCGCGTTCAGCCTGACTACGGTTTTGTGCTTTTAACGACGGGGATTTTTGGCGATTAATTTCAGGAACGCCTCGACAATTGCCGGGTCGAAATGGCGACCTGACTGTTCACGAATATATTCAAGGACTTCATCTTCATGCAACGCGGAACGGTATGGGCGGTCGCTCGTCAGCGCGTCGAAGACATCCACCACTGCGAAAATTCGGGCGGCGATTGGGATTTGCTCACCTTTCAGCCCGCGCGGATAGCCTGTTCCGTCCCACTTTTCATGGTGGCAATAGGGAATTTCAAGCGCATATTGCAGGTAAGGGATTTTCGACATTAATTCGTAAGCGCGGACGGGGTGTTTGTGCATGAGTACCCACTCCTCCTCGCTCAACGGGCCGGGTTTGTGTAAAATCGAATCGGGGATGCCCATTTTGCCAATATCGTGTAATAATGCGCCGCGGCGGATATGCGCCAGGTTCTTGCCGCTCTGCCCCAAATGCTGGGCCAATTGCAGAGTAAGGTCAAGCACACGTCGGCTGTGGCCTTCTGTTTCCTGGTCGCGCAATTCAAGGGCTTGCGCCCAGCCTTCAATGGTGGCGTCATAGGCAACTATCAATTCAAGGTTAGAGCGTTGCAGGTCCTGGTACAGTTGGGTATTTTCGATGGCAATCGCGGCCTGGCCGCCGAGCATCTCAAGGAAAGAGACCCATTCAGGGTTGGTTTTGAGCGGTTTGCGCCCGAATACTTCAAGCAGTCCTTTGAGCTCGCCTTTCGCAAGCATGGGGGCGCAGCCATACGCGACAAAACCTTCTTCTTCTGTCAGGTAACTGTGCTCCAGCCTGGCAGCCAGGTCGCTGACAACAACCGTCTTGTGTTCGAGCAGGGCGTGGGATGAGATGCCTTCACCTAGCCTGAAGCGCGTCTTGCGAATTTGCTCGGTGTAAAACCCGATGCCAGCCTGATATTCCAGATTCATTGTGCCGGTGTTGAATTCCAGGATGCAAGCCGCATCTACGTTTAGTTGTTCGCGCGTCTGTTCCAGAATGACGTTCAGAATGACAAGGATATCTGCGCTGGCGTTGATGGTATTGTCAATACGGCGCAGGGCCAGGATGTGCGCCAGCCGTGATTGGGTTTGCTCGAACAGGCGCGCATTTTCGATGCTGATGGCGGCTGATGCCGCAAAAGTGGTCAGCAGTTGCAAGTCATCTTCGGTAAAGGCCGCCGGGTGGCTGAAGTTATCCAGGCAAATTACACCGATGGATTTTCCCTTGACGATAAGCGGCGCGGCAATTGCGCTCTGTATACTCTGCGATTCGGAATATTGGTTGAAATATGCCTGGTCGGGTAAATCTTGTATATTTTTTACCAGTATACCTTTACGCTCTCGGTATGCTTGAGCGCCGTAACCGACCGATTCCGGGATGGCCGTGCTTAACAGCACCGGGTCTGTGTAGCCCAATGAGCCGCTTACATGCAAAAAACCATCGCCGTGGCTGAGGAAGATTGTGCCGCGTTCCACTGCCGGGATGGCATTCTGGGCCGATTTGAAAATAGCCTCCAGCAAATTGGGCAAATCAAGCGTGCCTGAAATGGCCTGGCTGGCCTGCATGACGGCCTGCATCTGGTTGGCGCGGCCTTGCTCGGCGGCCAGCAGGTCGGCGTTTTCAAAAGCAATCGTAGCCTGGTTGGCAAGCGTCTCCAGCAAGCGCTGGTCGTGCTCGCTGAAATCGTCGAGGTCATGGCTCTCGACGGTGATGCAGCCTATCGCCTGCCCATTGCTCATCAGGGGGACATACAATCCGGAATTTATATCTGGACTAACCGCCAAGTAGTATGGGTCTACACTGACATCGCTGCAGCGAATGATTTTTCCCTGGCGCATGGCCCGACCGGTCAGGCCGGTATCCAGGTTCTTGACTATTGACTGGCCTTTCTTACGCTCTGCATCAAGGTTAATCTCATCGTATGGCACGCTATAGGCCAGGTTGCGCAGATTGTCTGTGCCTTTTTCGCGAATCCATACCCCGGCATGGTGCCAGTCCAGATTGCTCTTCAGGATTTCGATAATTTTATGGGAGATTGCCTGGGGTGTTTTCAGGTAACTTAGTGCCAGTCCAGATTCATAAAGCACCTGTAATTCGCGCTCATGCGTTTTGCGGAGGTTGATATCTTCGGTGATTGCCAGAAGAAAAGGCTCCATCTCCGGGCCGGATTCGATGTAGGAGAGCGTCAGGTTCACCCAGGTACGCGAACCGTCTTTGCGGATATATCGCTTTTCGATGGTGGCATTGCGCCTTTTCTTTGCTATCAAATCCTGGCGCACCTGGTCGTTGTTGCCAATATCCACCGGGTCGGTAAAGTCTTTGTAGGAACGCCCTAGCAATTCCTGGCGCGAATAGCCAGTAATCTGGCAAAACTTTTCGTTGACATCCAGCATATAGCCTTCGATGTTGGTGCGCGAGACACCCACTGCGGCCTGCTCGAAAATAGCGCGATATTGTCTCTCACTTTTGGCAAGCGCCTGCTCGATTTCCAGTTTCTCGCTGATATCGCGACAGGCAATCACGATTCCTATTGGCTGCCCCCCGGTGTCTTTAACCATCGAAATGCGCGCATCTGAAACAATGGTTTTCTCATCTTTTCGTTTTTGTGAAACTAGGCCGTCCCAATACCCAACGGAATTCACCTGGAGTAACACTTCAGAAGCATTTTGCCCAAGGTATTGCGCTTCCATTAGCGAATACCAGTGCTTACCCAAGACTTCCGCTTCCCGCCATTGGAAAATTTGCTCCGCCGCTGGATTCCAACTCAGGATGTTAAAGGCCAAATCGGTGGAAATGATGGCATCAGAAACATTTTTCATCAGGGCGGCCTGATAATGCAGGCGTTCTTCAGTACGCCTGCGTTCGCTGATATCCAGCGCGACACCAGAATACCCCAGAACATGCCCGCCTGAGTCCCAATTGACCCAGGTGCGCACTTCGAGCCAGCGCACCTCCCGCTCTACGGTCAGGATGCGATATTCCTGCACAAAATGGGAAACCTGGCGACGCACATAATCGTCAATTTCTTTAAGAACGTATTGCAGGTCTTCAGGGTGAATGATTTTGCTGTAAAGAAGTCCTTCGTTCGTAAATTGTTCAGGCTGGTAGCCAAACTGGGCGATGTTATCCGAGACAAATGTCACCAACAGGGACGGGGAAGGCTGCCACATCAGGGCAATCGCCGGGCTTTGGTTGATAATTTCCTGTAATTGCAGGTGTTGCTGCCATAACGAAAAAACTTCATCGCGGGCTTTACGGTCCTGGCTAATGTCCCTGACGACGGCCAGGACGGCCTGCCTGCCCTGCCAGCGTATTTTCCGGGCTTCGACCTGGACGATTAGTTTCTCCCCATTTTTGGCAAGGTGATGCCATTCATCGAAATACTGCACATCCGGGCCGGGATTCAAAAGTTCTTTTTCCACCTGGGCGAAATCTTGTGAACCGCAAATATCCCGCAAGGTCATGCGAAGAAATTCTCCACGACTGTAACCGTACTTTGCAATAGCGGCCTGATTAACGTCCAAAAAGGCCAGCGTCTTCAACTCGTAAAACCACATGGGTTGTGGATTTTTGTCAAAAAGCGGGCCTGAATTCAACAGGGATGGTGGCTTACGCCGGGCGTATTGTCTAGTCAAGATTGCTCCGTGAATTGCCTTCATTGTACAACACTCTTTGCAGGAAAACCGGATTTAACACATTAATTTTCTCTCATCAAAATCGTTAAGTGGGCTCTCTGATATTTGCCGTGAAGGAGGCCGCATTTTGGGTTATGGGCGCACGTATGCGCGCCCATAACCCAAAATGCGGGGGCTTACCACGGGAACTCCTAAAGAACCGTTAAGTGTGCCCGAAACGCGCAGGCTCTTCACGACAGTTATCGAAGGCTCTTTGGGAAGTCCCATGATAAGTTTTTGCATTTTTTCACGGCAAATATTATAGAACCCTATCGAAGAACCTCCAAGATTGTCACCAGGGCGGGTATAATCCCAGCCATGATTTTGGTGACAGGCGGCACCGGCTTTGCAGGCCGGGCCTTAATTCGTCAACTGACGGGCAGCGGACACCAGGTGCGCACCCTGGTGCGTCCATCCAAACGCACCCCGGCCCTGCCGCGTGGCGTGCCGGTCGAAGTGGCCGTCACCTCGCTGGGTGATGAGCGCGGCCTGCTCGCGGCCCTGCGCGGCGTCGAAGTCATCTACCACCTGGCCGGGGCCGAGCATCAAGGCCCGCGCGGCAGCATCCTCGAAACCGACGCGCGCGGCACGGCCAACCTGGCGCGCGCCGCCGCCCAATCGCGCGTGCAGCGCTTTATCTACGTCAGCCACCTGGGCGCCGACCGGGCCTCGTTCTATCCTGTCCTGAAGATGAAAGGCATTGCAGAAGAACACATTCGCAAAAGCGGCGTACCCTACACCATTTTCCGCTCGGGGGTCTTGTACGGGGCGGAAGACCATTTCACCACTTCACTGGCGCGGGTGGCCTCGCTTTTCCCGGTCATGTTCCTGCCAGGGCAGGGCGACGTGCTGCTGCAGCCGCTGTGGCTCGACGACCTGATTACCTGCTTGCTGTGGTCGCTCGACAACCCGGAAACCATTAACCAGACCTACGAAATCGGCGGCGCGGAATACTTCTCTTTTCGCCAGATTCTCGAAATCATCCTGGAAGTCATCAAGAAGAAACCGCTGCTCGTGCCGCTTGGCCTGCCCTACCTGCGCCACCTGACGGTGTTCATGCAAAGTCTCGTCCCCAACTTCCCCTTTTCCACCTTTTGGGTGGATTATCTTGGCTACAACCGCACCGCCCCCAGCGATACCATCACCCGTGTTTTTGGTTTTGTCCCGGCCCGCTTTACCTACCGCCTCGACCACCTGAAAGCCGTCAACTGGCGGCGTGATGCCCTGCGCACCTTCTTCCGCCGACCCTGACCGTTGAAATGCCCGCCATCCGCATCCTCGAAACCCCCGCAGAAATGACCCAGGCCGAAGACCTGCAACGCCTGGTCTGGCCCGGCTCCGATGCCGAAATCCTGCCCGTGCACATCCTGCTCACCTTTGCCCACAACGGCGGGCTGGTGCTGGGCGCTTACCAGGGCGAAGACCTGGTTGGCCTGCTGGTCGGCTTTCCTGGCCTGTATCCCCTGCCCGACGGCCCGCAGCCCAAGCACTGCTCGCACCAACTCGGCGTTCATCCCGATTTCCAGAGCGCGGGCATCGGCTTCGCCCTCAAACGCGCCCAATGGCAAATGCTGCGCCAGCAAGGACTCGCCCTGGCAACCTGGACCTACGACCCTCTGCTCAGCCGCAACGCCTACCTCAACATCGCCCGCCTGGGCGCGGTTTGCAACACCTACCTGGTCAACCTGTACGGCGAAATGCGCGACGGCCTGAACGCCGGTCTCGAAAGCGACCGCATGCAGGTGGATTGGTGGCTCAACACCCGCCGCGTCAGCACGAGATTAGGACGTCGTCCCCGCCTCGACCTCGGACTTGACCATTACACATCCGCCGATACCCAATCCTTGTACCGCCCGCTCGCCCCACCCGACGCCTGCCTCCGTCCCCCCGAGCATTTCAATCCCCCGCAAGACGCGCTGGCCCTGGCCGAAATCCCCTCCGATTTCATGGCCCTCAAACAACAGGACCCGCCGCTGGCGCGCGACTGGCGCATTTTCAGCCGCGAAGTCTTCACCACCTGCTTCAGCCTGGGCTACCTGGTGACCGACTTCATCTTCGACCGTTCAGGCCAAACCGCGCGCAGTTTCTACGTCCTCGCGCATGAGGAAAGCACGGTATGATTTTTGAAATCAGTTCAGCAATTCTCATTTTGAAGCGGTAAAAACCTTGATGCGCTATGTATCGTTGCCTTTAGGCAGCTTTTCTCAGGCTAAAGCCCGCGTTACATTGGCATATTGAGAATTGCTGAAATCAGTTGCGCATAATATCGAAAATCCTGTACAATGGACACATCTAAACATAGGTTCTCTGATATTTGCCGGAAAAAATGAGAAACCTTATCACAGGAATTCTCAAAGAGCCCAAACTAAAAAAGGAGAGAGAGTATGGAAACAATTAATTTCAGCCAACTGGCCCTGGTTGCCTTCCTGGTCGAAGCGCTTATCCAAACCATCAAACCAATTTACGATAAAGAAAAGGGTTTCAGCAGGTCACGACTACTTTCAATTGGTACCGGTATCGTCGTCTGTCTGGTGACCGGAGTCGACCTGTTCACAAGCCTGGGCTTTGAGATAAACACCCCCATACTCGGGCAGGCACTGACTGGTATTATCGCCAGTCGCGGCTCGAATCTTGTGCATGATATTCTCACATTCGTGCAAGGCAAAGCCAAGAGCCAGCCCTCCGAGCCGGAAGCCTACGGATAATCCTGTGGATAATCCTGCGGATAATCCTGTCCGGCATCTTCAATCCAAGACGAACATCCCGAAGGTAGTCAAAAACCTTCGGGATGTTCGTTTCAAAAAGGCTCACTGATATTTGCCATAAAGAAGACCGTATTTTGGGGTGAGAGCGCGCACCGCAAACGCTCTCACCCCAAAATGCGGGGACTTATCACGGGGATTCC
>JAWOIR010000118.1:0-6322 GCA_046484545.1 Anaerolineales bacterium | reverse complement strand
TCATAGTACAGCAGGCCGCGCTCGTCCAGGATGAGCAGGGCGGAAAGATACAAATAGCGAACTGCGGTGCGGTAATCCCCAACCTGGGAAAACGAATCGGCCTGTTTCAACGCCTGGCGCGCGTTCAACGGCGCATCGTGCTGACCGTTGGCCTCCAGCGCGGCCTCGCTGATAAAATCCGAAAACATGGTCTTGATGGCATAAGCCAGGATTGCCGCAATCACCACAAAAGCAAGGATGTTCATAATATCTATGGCGACATCGGCCCGACCAGACGAAACACTCACAGACTGCGACTCACCGGCAAACTCAGACAGCCATTCCAAAAATTTTTCCCAGAGTATCTGCAACCAACTGGGAGTTTCCTCGCGCCACTGATATTCAGGCCGGGCGAGAATATCCTGCAAACTTTCCAGCCCATCTGTAGAAAATCCCTGCGCCGTCTCGAGTTGGCGTTCATGCTCCAGGGTTAGGAAAAGTTCATGCAAACGGGGCAGGTTTGGCGGGTTGGCGCGCAGCAGCCTGGCCCAGGGTAAGCCATCCATGCGCATAACAGTCCCATTGTCCAGGCGCACCTGCCGGACGTTCTCCCATCGCGTGGCCAGCGTTTCCAGTCTGGCGCGGGATGGGGCATCGAGAGAATCTTCCAGTCCGTCCTGAATCAACCTGTCCAAAAAAACGCGGCTCTCCTGCACCAATTGCCAGTAATCCGCCTCGTCAAGCGGCTCGGCCTGCGCAGCGGCGTGCAAAGTCCCCACGCCCAACAGGATGACGGAGAAAAATAGTGCGAAGGAAAGGCGAGGCAGGAAAGGCATACTTACATCATCGAGGCCATCAAGACGAAGAACATCAAACCCATCAAAACAACATACAACAAAACAATCACCAGGGTGATGATGACAAAATACCCCACTTCCTTGCCGCTGACCAGTTGATGGCTGTGTTTGACGGTTGGCATCTCGGCCACCAGGCGGATGTCAGGCGATTCTGCCTCATCCTCCAGCGCGTTCAGGAACAAATCAATTCCCTCGGTGCGAATGCGCAGGTCGAAGTAAGCCAGCATAATCACTGCCATTTGAAGCGGCAGGTACAAAATTGAAGCCAGGAGTGAGATAAAAGTCTGGGCGACCGTATTGACAATGTTTTGCTCGACTGCGCCGATGAAAGACTCAGAAGCAAAAGTGGAAATCAGGGCAAACAAGGTGGCAGGCCCGGCCAGTGCCAGGTTCAACAGGTAAAGGACTCCTGCCAACCCAAGCACCCACCAAAAACGCCGCCGTACCAGGTCCCAGGTGCGCGAAATCACGCCGAAAGCGCTGTCATGTTTTTCCAGAATCATAACCGGCGCGGCAAAAGGCAAAACTGCCAATGAAATTGCCGCCAAAATTCCCGGCCCCGTAAACCAGCCCACACAAGGAATTAATGTCCAGATAAACATGCCCAGGATGAGCAGGCCAAGCAAAATCAAGACCAACAAAAACCGCAGCAAGGCGGGCCACGAGCGGCGATAGGCTTCAAAAATGCCAATCTTCTCGCCAAAATAATTCGCAGCCAGCGCAGAAGTCAGCGCCAGGGTCGCGGCGCCAGCAATCAGGAAATACTGTAAAAACATGATGACGTAAGAAAGCCCCAGGCCGATAAAATATGTAACCGGCAAATCCCCCGTAAAATTATCCATGTCTTCCAGCATCAACAGGCTTGGGAAAATGCTCAACAGCGAAACCGGAATTTGCAAAAGCGCAACAATGCCTACAAAAACCAAAAAATTGCGCCGGTACAACCGAAATGCCGCGTCCAGCAAGGCCACCAATCGCATGGGTTGAAGCATAAATGACTTTTCAGTAACCATGACGCCCTCGTAAGTTAAAGATTTCCTATTTTACCCCCTCCCGGCATCAAACGTGGTTTAATTACGGCATGATTGTCGAATGCGGATTAAGGAAAGCGGGTCTCGTGCTGGTGGCTGTTTCCGGGGGAGCAGATTCACTCGCCCTTCTGCATATCCTGCGCGCAGCGGACTACCCGTTGCTTGTCGCCTCGTTTAATCATCGTTTACGCCCCGAAGCCGAATCCGATGTCGCCCACGTCCGGCAGATTGCCGCGGAAATGGGCCTGCCCTTTGTGACCGATTCGGCGGACGTGGCCGCCCATGCCCAGGCTGAAGGACTGTCCATCGAAGAAGCCGCCCGCGATTTGCGCTATCGCTTCCTCTTCCGCGAAGCGCGCCGGACCGGGGCGCAGGCCGTCGCCGTGGGTCACACTGCCGACGACCAGGCTGAAACCGTGCTGATGCACTTCCTGCGCGGCGCCGGGCTGGCCGGGCTGAAAGGGATGACTCCGCGCGTCATCCTGCCGGTCTTCGACGCTGAAATCCCGCTCGTGCGCCCCCTGCTGGCCTGGACGCGCACCCAAACCGAAGCCTGCTGCCAAGAACACAACCTGCCCTACCTGACCGACGCCTCCAACACCGATACCACCTACTTCCGCAACCGGCTGCGCCACGAATTACTGCCCCAACTCGAAACCTATAATCCCCAAATCCGCCAGACGCTCGCCAAAACTGCCCTGGCCCTGCAAGGCGACCACGAATTACTGGCTGAAATGGTCGATTCGGCCTGGGAACAAGTCGTCACCGCATCTGGGGCCGACTTTGCCTCCTTCGACCTGACCCAACTCCGCAACCTGTCCCCAGCCCTGCGCCGTCACCTGTTTCGACGGGCGGCCTTCAGCCTCAAACCCGGCCTGCGCGATATGGATTTTGACGCCCTCGAACGCGCCGCCAGCCTGCAAGCAGTCGATTTGGCCGGTGGGTTAAGGATTGTTATCGAAGACAATTTGCTCTATCTGACCGATGACGTGGATAATCTGCCAACTGACCAACCGCAAATCAGTAAGCAGTATTCAGTGAGCAGTAATCAGTTGGTGTTGGAAGATGGCTGGGTTTTAACTTGTGAAACGCTGAGCACTGAAGACCATACACTGAATACTGAAAACTGTAGCCTCAACACCGACCCCTTTACGGCCTATGTCAACGCCGATTTAACGGCGGGCAGTCTGCGGCTGCGCCCATTCCGCGCGGGGGATGGGTTCGAGCCGCTGGGCATGCCGGGGCAAACAGTTAAACTCTCGGATTTGTTTGTCAATCTCAAAATCCCAAAAAGATTAAGAAAAAATTGGCCTGTGCTGTGTGTGGGTGATGAAATTGCCTGGGTTGTCGGGCTGCGCATGGGTGAGCGATTCAAAGTGACAGCTGCCACGCGCCGGGTGCTTCATTTGCAAATCAAAAGGCTTCCATAACGGAAGCCTTTTGATTTGCATGGGCCTGTGTGAATTCTTTACGCATCCCCGGATAATTGCCTGAGTTTCATATTTATCTCGCGCCACTGGATTTTGGAAACGCCCAAATTCTGGCGAATGGTCTCCGGGTCGCTGCCGCGTTTGTATTCGTTCAGGGCGTATGTCCAGCGGCACATATCAAAGGAAAGGTGCTTGTCCAGCCCGGCGTCGTTGCTGATGTCTTCGAGCAGATATTCGAGCCGGCGCGGCGACCAGGGGAAGAGCCTGTCGACCGGGTTGTACTGGCTGAGATACTCCTCGTAAGCCGGAAGCCACTCATCGCTGAGGGCCAGTTTGCGTTCTTTGTAACGGCTGGTCGGCGCGGCATAGCGGATGAAAACCTGCGGGCCGCCGGGGGCCTCGAGGTCGATATGGTTAAGGTGAATGCCCAGGCACTCGCTCTTTTTAATACCGGTGCTGAGCAAAAGGGCCAGCAAGGTGTACGGACGGGCATCCGGCTTGGCCTTGCGCCGATAACGGTCAGCGGCCAGCAGGGCGGCGTGCATTTCTTCTTCGTCCAGCACCTTCGGCAGTGGGCTGACCGCCGATTTCTGGACGACTTTCTCTGCCGGGTCGAGCAGCAGGATGCCGTTGTTATGCAGCCAGCGAAAAAACGATTTAACTGTGGTAATGCGCCGGGTCAGCGTCTTGGGAGCGCAGGGCACATCGCGCTCGTGTTGCATCCAATGAAAGAACTGGTTCAGGTCGTCGGTGGTGAAGGCGCCCAGGCTGCGGTCTTGGGGAAAATACGAAGCTAACAGGCGCAGGTCAGAGAGAAAGGCTTTGACGGTGTAGGGTGAACGCGCCTGGTCGTTCAGATACATCTCATAGGCGTTGATGGTTGGAAGCAGGGTGGTATTGGCAGTGATATGGACGATTGCCACAGGTTTTTCAGCCATTATTTTTCTCCTTGTCAAAAGGTTTACTTGCGTATAGTTTAGCCTTTTTTTTGAAGAAAGACAAGCCCCTGCCCCCTTTTGTTATGCTAGTGCAATTTTTCGGGATGGTCTGCCAGACTGCCTGCCAGATATGCGCCCAGGGCATCGTCAATGGACGCAATATCGGTCACAATTGGGCGAATGCCCTGGGCTTGCATGCTCTGGGATGCGCCCGTGCCCATACCGCGGCAGACCAGGGTTTCACAGTCGGCAATTGCCTCGGCCATGCGGGCGTGTTTTTGGTGTGAATGGGCATCCTGGCCGTGACCCGCGCCGTGATTTTCGTGGCCGTGTTCGTGCTCGTGCTGGCCCTGTCCGGCAAAGTGGGCGTGGCTGAGTTTCTCGCGCATTTCGCGGGCTGTTTCCTTGCCATCTTCCAATGCGACGACCAGGTAATGACTGGCGCGTCCAAAATGCTGGCTGATGGTTTTTCCGTCATCGGTGATGAATGCGATTTTCATGGTTGATTTTTCCTTTTGGTTGGGATGATTTTCAGGGGATCATTAGTAGTTCCCGGGGTAAGACCCCAAAATGCGGCCTTCTTTACGGCAAATATCCAAGAACCTTTTCAGGCCTGACGCCTGAGATGAGCAGCGAAAGCGGCCAGTGCCAGGGCAACCAGCACCGCGCCCGCCAGAATGGGCAGGAACAGCGTCCATGTGGCGGGCGGCTCTGGCTGACGGGTGGCGGCAACCGGCTCGATAAGCATCAGGTCTGGTTTGACGGCCACGAAGACCGGGCTGATTCCGGCCACTTGGGCGAATTTTTGCACATATTCGTCACAGTCGCTGGGATGGCACTGCTGGCAAGTGGAGACATCTTCGTTGATAACCGGGTGCGCGCTGCGCTGGTGATGGGCGGCGTTCTTGTCGGTGGCAGATGGGTCGCCGCCGTGACAATCCGTACAGCGTTGTCGGGCCTCGGTCACGCAAAAATGTTTGCCAGTATCGTACAGGTAATACAGGTTTTCATGGCAGACAATGCAATTGGATGGGGATTCAGGCCCATCCTCCTGCGCCAGGCCAGGCACAGTCAGGCCGAGCGCCAGGCCAAAAGCCAGCAGGCTTGCCAGAAGCCAAATCGTCCATTTTTGAGCAGACATGGAACACCTCCTTTGAGAGCGAACCCTCGTCAAGATGAAAAATGCCTCTCCTTGGGCTGGTCACGCTCGTCGCTTGGACAAAGCACCAGCAGGAGACGGGATTCTTGCCCGGAGGTGTTGCGCCAGCGATGGGGTAGGTAGGCCTCGAAGAGCAGGCTGTCGCCGGGGTCGAGTGGGTAGGTTGTGCCATCCACCTGGTATTCCGCCTGTCCGTCGAGACAGTAGACAAACTCACGTCCGGTATGCACGATGGGCGTCCTGCCGCTATCAGCGCCGGGGTTGAGGGTCACGATGAGCGGTTCTGCGCCAAAGCGCGGCATGCCTGCGCCCAAGTCCTGGATACTGCCATGCACAAAAGCGGCCCGCGGACGTTTGCCGTGTTTCTGGTAGGTAATTTTTTTCTCGCCCCTGGCACTCTCGAAAAACGAACTGATTGGCACGGCCAGACTTTGGGCCAGCGCTTGCAGGGTGCTTACGCTGGGAGAAGTTTTGCCGTTTTCAATCAGGCTCAGGGTGTTGACATTCAAGCCGCTGCGTTCGGCCAGGGCGCGGATGGATAGCCCCTGGTTGGTGCGGATGACGCGCAGCCGGGAGCCAACGTCAATGTCCTGGTCCTCTATATTTTCAAGTAGGGGTGATTTATCATTACGACCCATTCAGGTTGCCTCCGGGAAAATTTAATAGCTACACATATTATTATAGTTGAAAAATAACAAAACTCAATAGATGTAAATGTTATATTAGGTTATCGGTGTTGATAAGGGTTTTCTGATATTTGCCGCAAAGAAGGCCGTATTTTGGGGTATCAGCGCGCGTACGCGCGCGCTGATACCCCAAAATACGGGGACTTTTCACGGGAATTCCTAAGAGACACAATTGATGCCAGCGCTTTAAATCGAAATCAGGAACACGATTATCGATACGACTTACTTTTTTCCAAACAGTT
>JAWOIR010000329.1:0-2598 GCA_046484545.1 Anaerolineales bacterium | reverse complement strand
GGAAGGCGAGAGCGGCCGGCGTGAAAAACCGCCGAGCCGCAACGACCGTCCGGCGAAGTAGCCGGGATGCATTGTTCTCATTCAGGTCAGCGGTCACCGGCGCTTCGACCGACTCGATAGCGCAGAGCAAGGGACGGCAACAATGCGACTAGAATCACGATCTGTGAGAACGAAACCCTCACTGCCCGCCTGATCGATCGCCCCATCCGCCCACTCTTTCCCGAAGGCTTCACCAACGAAGTTCAGGTTATCTGCACCGTCATCTCACTGGATGCGCAGATTAATCCTGACATCGTTGCCATGGTTGGTACCTCGGCGGCCCTTGCGGTCTCCGGGGTTCCCTTCAACGGTCGTATTACAAGCCGCTCGGCAACCTGCTGACCGACGACTGGGACTCAATTTGGAATCACCCGCTGGCGCTCAAACTGCGCGAACGCCAGGATTTACCCCTGAAATGCGAAGGCTGCGCAATTTTGGCCGAGTGCGGGGGGGGGTGTCCGTTGCAGTTCCATAAAGACTGTTGAACGTTTGAGGTTGAATGTTGAATGTTAAATATCGATGGTCGAGTAGCGCGGATGTTTTTTCCGCGCGTATCGAGACCAGATATTGAAATGTTGAAAGATAAATCCAATCATATCCGGTCTCGATATGGGCTACACCCTACTCGACCTCCGTGAAATAACCATCAAACCATTCAACCTTCTAACTTTCAACCTTCAACCCGTAACCGAAGGAGAACCCATGCCTGACCTAATCGCCTGGATAAAAGAACGCTTCACCCCCGTCACCGCCCTGCCGCCAGGCAGTTACCACCTCGAAGCCGCGCCCAACGACGGCAAGCCCTACCGCATGCACCTGCGCCTACAGGCCGATGGCAGCGGCATTCTGGTTGTCAACGCTGCCACAATTTTGCATCTCAACCCGACCGCCGCCGAATATGCCTACCACCTCGTCCGCGGCGCGACTGCCGACGAAGCCGCCAAAGCAATTGCCGCCCGTTACCGCGTCAACCGCGAACAGGCTTACGGCGACTTCCGCGATTTTGTGGATAGGATTCACTCACTCGTGGAGACAGAAGACCTCGACCCGGTCACTTTCCTCGACTTCGAGCGGATTGCGCCAAACAGCGCCGCGCTCACTGCCCCCCTGCGCCTGGATTGCGCGCTGACGTATCAACTACCCGAAGGCGCTGACCCGTTAATGTCGCCGTCCAAGCGTGTTACCCGCGAACTGACCACCGACGAGTGGAAAGCCATTCTCGACAAAGCCTGGGACTTTGGCATTCCGCACATCGTCTTTACCGGCGGCGAAGCCAGCCTGCGCGACGACTTGCCCGAACTCATCGAACGCGCAGAACACAACGGCCAGGTCTGCGGACTGCTAACCGACGGCCACAAACTGGACGACAAAAGCTACCTTGACACCCTCCTGCAAACCGGCCTCGACCACCTGACCATCGTCCTGCCCACAAACGGCGAACCGGACTGGCAGGCCATCCAGAACGTCTCCGACGCCGATATTTTCTTCTCGGTTCACATCACCCTGACCGCCCAAAACGCTGCCGGGGCTGAAGCGTTAATCGAAAAACTGGAAAAAATCGACACTTCGGCGGTTTCCCTCAGCAGCCCTGACCCTGCCCTGAAAGACGACCTGGCCCGCCTGGGCGAACGGGTCACAGACCTGGGCATGCGCCTGGTCTCCGACCTACCGGTTCCCTACTCGCACGCCAACCCGGTTGCCCAGGAAGTGGCCGAAGACGAGGAAATCTCCGGCGCGGGCCGCGCCTGGCTGTACGTCGAACCCGATGGCGATGTGCTGCCAGCACAGGGCATGCCCGATAAAATCCTCGGCAACCTGCTGACCGATGAATGGCAGAATGTCTACAAGCCATGAAAAAACCGCGACCCAACGCGCGTGTCATCATCATCCAGGACAATCAAATCGCCCTGCTCGAACGCCACAGGCAGGGCGAGCACTATTTCGTCTTCCCCGGCGGCGGCATTGACCCCGGTGAAACATCCGAGCAAGCCGCTGTCCGCGAAGCGCGCGAAGAGACCGGCCTGGAAGTCGTCCTCGACCGGCTGGTAGCTGAAGTCAACTTTCGCGACAGTCCGCAATATTTTTATCTCGCCCATCCGGTTGGGGGAGTCATCGGCAGCGGCGACGGCCCGGAAATGAGCCAGCCGCCCTCCGCCAAAAGCGGCTCCTACCTTGCGCGTTGGATAACCATCGACGAACTGTCCACGCTGCGGGTTTTACCGGCAGCGATTGCCGAACTGGCCCTTCAACATCCATCCTGGCCGCAGGAAATTGTCCACTTTCAAGAGTGAAATCACAGCGGACGTTGACAAACATCCCAACCCATAGTATTATCCCCGTTCGCTAAACGCAAAACGCCAAGGTAGCTCAGAGGCAGAGCAAGCGGCTCATAATCGCTGGGTCGAGAGTTCAAATCTCTCCCTTGGCACACGAACTGTCCCGAAAAGGGCGGTTCTCCTTCGGAAATACCGGCTTTTGCGGTATAATACCAACCTGTTCATCGGGGCGTGGCGCAGCCCGGCTAGCGCGCTTGCATGGGGTGCAAGAGGTCGGAGGTTC
>JAWOIR010000048.1:0-3691 GCA_046484545.1 Anaerolineales bacterium | reverse complement strand
GTCGGTAATCAGGAAAAAGTTCCAGCGGTTGAGCAGCAGGATGAGCGCAATCACCAGCGCCAGTGCAGGCCAGTTTTGCCAGATAAGCGTCCAATCGCTAACTCGCGCCAGCCAGACGATGCCCAGGATTGCCAGCGGCAGGCTGATGAGCGTGGATAAAACGTCGTTGACGCGCTCGATGCGCGCGTCGGACTGCATGGCGGGGATGTCGCGGCGGAAGATGGACGCGAAACGGGCGAAGGGGTCGAGGGGTTGGGTTTCAGGATTATGGTTCATGGCTGGTTTATTTCTTATACAGGACAACTGTCCGGGCTGCCAAATCGTGCAGGCTTTGTTGCTCTTTGGTCAGGAATGCCAGGGCGATGTACCCGGACAGCAACAGGGGCGCAATCAGGAAGGCAATCCGAAAGCCGGGGTCGGGATCGTACCACATCGGCATGGGCAGGTTGTTGGCGAGGTGTGCCACTTCCCAGGGCAACAACTTGA
Organism: Anaerolineales bacterium; assembly: GCA_046484545.1. Lineage (GTDB taxonomy): Bacteria > Chloroflexota > Anaerolineae > Anaerolineales > Villigracilaceae > UBA8950. The sequence continues at coordinate 3,205 of JAWOIR010000048.1, read as the reverse complement.
CCAGCGTCCGCGCCAGGGATTGGAGCAAGGTCATTTTACCCTGCGTGGCTTTTGTCACCGTTTTCAGTTTCAGCAGGCGTTTGCCAAGCGTTGCCCCCCAGGGAGAAATTTCGGACAGCGCAAAATACAGCCATGTCGGAAGCGACATGGTCAGCAGGGTGTAAATCTGGGTGTTCCAGCCCGACCTGAACCAATCTTCCGAACCAATGACCAGATGGCGCAACGGGACAAAAAACAGCAATTGCGCCGCCAGGACGAATACGAGAAAGGCGAGCAGGCTGTCAATCAGGTACGCCAGGATGCGGCGGGGAATGGGGGCTGTTTTCATTTTCATCCAATTCCTTGCCTATTTATTGGTTCATTAGGATTTGCCATGAAGAGTACCTTATTTTGGGGTATGAGCGTGCGTACGCACGCTCATACCCCAAAATAAGGGGTCTTACCACGGAGATTCCCAAAGAACCTATTTATTTTGGCACATGGGTGAATCCTGGAGCCAGGCAATCGCCTCTGCCAAAGTGGTGTCTGTCCCGTTTTCTGTTTCCGGTTCAATGAAAATATCCGGCTCAATCTCCTGACCAAATTGCTGCCCGAAGCGGTTGGCCATAATGGTGGTGGTCAGTACCAGCACCGCGCCATCTGACAGGTCGAAATCCGAGTTTCCGGTTGATACACCGGCGGTTGGTTGCCCAAAGAAACGGGTATTTGGCTGGCCGTGGAAAGCAATTACAATGCCTTCACCGGAACTGCCTGTATTGGGACCAATCAAGATGGCAATAGGCCTTTCTGGAAAATCGGGCCGGTAAGGAGTGTTAACAGTTGTAACGATGTATTCTTCAAAGTCTTCATATTTAGTGCCTGCCTGTCCGTCGCGATATATCCAACGGCTTGTTTGTCCATAACGGTTTACAAATTGACCTACTTCACCTTCAGTCAATAGCGGGCCGACGCCGGCCAGCACGGGAAACAAAGCGCCGCCGGGGTTTTCGCGCAGGTCAACAATCCAGCCGCATGGCTCGGCTTTATCCACCTCGGCAATTATTGCCTGGATTTGCGTGGCATGTTGGTCCCCTACGAGCGGGTCGGTGCCCAGGTAGCCGGGCAGCCAGAGATAGCCGAAATGCTCCGAGACCAGAGACGCTTTGGGTGTCTGATTCTCCCTACCCGATAAAACCTCCGCTTCCTCAGGCGAAAAGAAGCGGCTGTGGCCATCGCCCAACAGTTTGACAGCCAGGCGCAGGGCCTCGTAGGTATCAGCCGTTTCAACCGCGCCCTCGGCCTGCGCAAACACCTCGGCGCGTAAAGCGGGCCAGTCAACCTCATCACGGCGCAGAGAATGGGATTCCATAATATCGAGGACTTCATTGAGATAGTTTTCAACCTTTTCTTGTTCGGGCGTCCACGCGGATGGGCCAACCGCTTCCAGGCGCACATCGTCCACCCATATTTGCCCTGCTCCTGAAAGTGAAAAGAGAAAACGGATTGTCTCTGTCCCTTCCGCTAAATCCAGAATCACTTCAACGGTCGTCCAATCGTTCGTGCCGGTTAAGACTGGTGACGTGGCAATTTTTCTGGGGGATTTAAAAAGGTTGCGGCCGTTATACTCCAACATTAATGAGGCTTCGCCGTTGACAGAGTCGGTTTTCATCTGGGCTGTAAGCCGTACTTGTTGTCCCTGATAGGAACCAACTGCGATTCGTTGCCACACAGCGGCCCATGCGTCGGGTGGGGGGCTGGCGGAATGGATGGTGATACTTTGCGCGCCATTGAAAACGGTCTTGGAATCAGCCTCGATGATATATGCTGGCATGTCTCTACCGCCAAAACGCCAGCCTGGGAATTGTTCGTTTTCAACCATCTCAAAATCGAGATTGAGCGGCTCAGGCTCGTAAGTAAGGAAATCTGTTACGGGCACGTCAGTGCCCACAGCCTCCATGCGCACATTGCTAACCCAGACCTGACCGGGGCCAGCCAGCTCAAAGCCATAAGAAACGTGCTCCACTTTTGTTTCACCGATAGCCGGATAGTCCAGCACAATTTCATACCGCTGCCAGTCATTCGTGCCCACAATGGGGCTCATCCACATGTCGTCGTGAGCCAGCGTTCGGCCCCCAAAGCCGTACAGAGTCATCCAAAGTCCCGCTCTCCAAAGGATGTCTTCTGACTTAATATCTGCCGAGAGGCGAACCCGGTGGCCCGTAAAGTTGTATATGTCTGCTAGCTGGCGATAAATACCACCTGAGTTGTAGTCTCGGTCAACTGGCGCTGTTGACTGGATGTGTATGGCCGGCTCGCCATTGGGTCCCCCTTCTGGCTCAAAAGCAATCGAATAATGCTCTTCATAGGCATTCGGCGTAGAACCCCATCCCCATCCATCGAGCATAGAAGACCCTGGCGTACCCGTAAATGTCAAATCGAGGGGAAAGGGTTCTTGACGAAACTGCCTTGATGGCGTCGGGGTGTTTGTTGCAGAGTCGTTTTGCCCGCAGGCAGATAAGACGATGCTGAGCAGCAAGATGCTTGTAAGCAGAAGCATTCCGCTGCTTCTAATAGTTCCCGTTTTGTTTTGTTTTTTTGTGAACATCGATTCCTCCTGATAGACAGAAATTCATCTCATCATACATACGGGCAGGAATCTGACTGGTTGCACTGCTTTAGTACACTCGCATCCAAATCTCGATTCGGAGAATAAGCGTGCCCAGCCGTAAATAAAAACCCCGCACCTGCCTTGCTGACAGGTGCGGGGTTCCTTTTACCCCAACTGCGCCTTGATTTTCTCGGCGCTTTCTTTGTAGACGGCCAGTTTTTCGCGTTCTTTCTGGACGAGGGCCGCCGGGGCTTTGTTGGCGAAGTCGCCCGCGAGCAGATTTTCGAGGCGGTTGATATGCGATTCGGCTTCGGACAGTTCCTTCTCCAGGCGGGCGCGCTCTTCAGCGGGGTCGACCATCTCCGATAGGGGCAGGAAAATCTCAATCGGCCCGGCGACCAGGGCGACGTGTCCGGCGGGTTTGGAGTCGAGTGAGTCGACAATCGAGAGCCGCGATTCGTCCAAATTCGCAAGCGCGGCACTGGTGCTGGCTTCCTGCTTCATCACGCCGCTGGCGTCCACGATGATGGCGGGCAGTTTCAGGCCGGGTTTGACGTTTTTCTCCGAGCGCAGGTTGCGGATGGCGCGGATGGTTTCTTGCACGAACGCGAAGTTGGC
>JAWOIR010000014.1:0-3828 GCA_046484545.1 Anaerolineales bacterium | reverse complement strand
CAGCCTCGAAAAATACAAGACCTCTGTCCCGGTGAAGGCTTCGTCGACCCCGGGTTTGGCAGGGACGTGCCGCATCGCTTCTGCGGCGGTCAGCGGCTCTTTCAGGTATATCACATCGTAACGCCAGGTTTGCGGCTGTTCCCCGAAACCCTGCGGGGCCTGCGCCACGACCTGCCTGAGTTGCGCGTGAGTGTGCAGCACAATCCGCGCCTGGTAGGGTGGAAAGGCTGCCGATATCGCCTGTTCCAGCTGGCGGGTCAGCAGGCCGTGGTCGCTTTCGCCCGATTCAAAAAGAACATTGCCGCTCTGGATGTAAGTGACAACGTTCTCGAATCCGCTTTTTTCGAGGCAGGCTTTTAAATCCGCCATTTTGATGATATTCCCGCCGCCGACGTTGATGCCGCGTAACAGGGCCAGGTATTGTGTGTTTACCATGCTGCCAGTATAGCATGGCTATACTGGCAAAACAATTGAGGCTCTCTGATATTTGTCGTAAAGAAGGCCGTATTTTGGGGTATCAGCGCGCGTACGCGCGCTGATACCCCAAAATACGGGGACTTTTCACGGGAATTTCCAAAGAACCTCTGGCTACTCCCAATCGTCCGGGCTGTACTGCCGGATTTTCTTGATTGCCCCGCGCTGTTTTTTTGCCGTGACGCGCGCCGCGCTGGCAGCGGTGCCCGGCCGGGTGGGGCGGCGGATTTTGGGCTTTTTGAGCGCCTGGCGAATTAAATCCGATAGGCGCAGGATGGCGTCGGCGCGGTTTTGTTCCTGGGTGCGGTACTGGCGCGCCTCGATGATAATGACTCCCTCATTCGTGGCGCGCGCCCCGGCCAGTTTAATTAGGCGTTCCTTTGTATCATTGTCCAGAGACGGCGAATTGAGCGCGTCAAAACGTAGTTGAACCGCAGTGGCGACCTTGTTAACGTTTTGCCCGCCCGGCCCGCTGGCGCGGATGAATTCGATTTTGATTTCTTCGTTGGGGATGGTCAGGGATGGGGTGATTTCGAGCATGATGTTAGTATATCGTGGAAGTGGGGAGAACGGCAAATAAAACTACCCAGAAATAGTTTTTTTCTCCCCCCTTCCCGCAGGGAAGGGGGGAACACACCCGCGAAACAACCTGTTGGGGCGGCATGTGCCGCCCCAACAGGTTGTTTCGCGATAAACTTCCACATTCCTCAAGAGGCGAGGCCGGAAAGTCATTCCCTACCCAATATGTCTAAAACATCAGGTCGTTTATTGTTTTTATTGTTTCTCGCGCAGGGCGCAGTTCTTTTTCGGTCAGGCGATTGAGCGGCGTCTCGGCCAGGTTGTGGACATCGGTCAGCGAGGCGGCTTCGGGGGCGACGTAGAGCAGGCCGGTCACCAGCCAGTTGTTGGCGGCGGATTCCTCTAGCACACGCATGGCCTCGAAACGGCTGGTCGGGTCGTAGTCTTTTTCGAGGGCTTTCAGGATAATCGTCGAGCCGTCGTGCAGGGCTACTTCGCGGATTTCGCCGTCAATCATATCGGCTTCGAGTTTGATTTCAGGTTTGGGCGGCACGTAGGTGATGGTGCTTTGCGGCCCTTCGGATGCCTGGTGGAAGGAAATATCGTGCAGCGGGCCTTCCTTTTCCTTGCCGAAACTGTAGGAGTAATAACTGTTCTCCAGGTTGTTGAAGGTCACACACGGGCTGATGATGTCGAGCACGGCGATGCCGTTGTGCGATAGGGCGGCCTTGAGCACTTCCTTGGTCTGTTTGGCGTTGCCGGCGAACAAGCGGGCCACAAAAGTCGCGCGCGAGGCCAGGGCTTCCATGCAGATGTCCACCGGCAGGTACATGTTGACGCCCTGCTTCTTGAGTTCGAGCCCCTTGTCGGCGGTGGCGGAGAACTGGCCTTTGGTCAGGCCATAGACGCCGTTGTTCTCGATGATGTAAACCATGTTGACATTGCGGCGCATGGCATGTTTGAATTGCCCCATGCCGATACTGGCGCTATCGCCATCACCGGAGACGCCGATACCCTTCAGTCGGTGGTCACCGAAGAGTGCGCCGGTTGCCAGTGAGGGCATGCGTCCGTGCAGACTGTTGAAGCCGAAGGTGCGATTCAGGAAGTAGGTGGGACTCTTGCTAGAACAGCCGATGCCCGAAAATTTGACCACTTTCTCAGGGACGACATTGGCCTCGTAACAGGCTGCGATAATCTGGTTGGATATTGAATTGTGTCCGCAACCCTGGCACAGAGTGGTGGGGTTGCCGCGATAATCGTTTTTGCTTAATCCGGCTTTGTTGACCTGGGCGGCGGCCCGGCCAGCCATGGGGAGTGCTTCAGCCATTTTATTTCTCCTCCTGTTCCAGGATTGCGGTGCGAATCCAGCGCGCGGTAGGCGGCAGGCCGTCGTTATAGGCGATGGCGACCAGCCGGGTGGCGAGTTCGGGATATTCGACAGTCAGTAATTTTTTCAATTGCCCGTCACGAGTCTGGTCGATGACGTAGATGCGCTCGTGGTCTTCGATGAACTGCTTTACTTCGTCGGTAAATGGGATAGCACGCAGGCGCAGGTAGTCGCTTTTCAGGTTGTGGTCGCGCTCCAGCTTGATGCGCGCCTCGCCAATGGCCGGGTCGGTCGAGCCGTAGGCAATCATGCCGAAGTTGGCTCCGTCAGCCTGGTCAATGACCGCTTTGGGCAGGTAGTCTTTGGCGGTCTGGTATTTTTTCTTCAAGCGTGTCATGTTGGCGACCCAGACATCCGGCTCTTCAGAGTAACGCGCTTCAGGGGTGTGACCGGTTCCGCGCGCGAAGTATGCGCTCAGGTGGTGCTCGTTGCCGGGTAAGGTTCGGTAAGGGATGCCGTCCCCGTCCACGTCTTTGTAGCGGCCCCAGTTGGCGCCGATTTTATCCAGGTCTGCCTCCCAGAGCACTTTGCCGCGGTCCATCGGGGTGTCGGGATATTCAAACGGTTCGGCCATCCACTGATTCATGCCGAAGTCGAGGTCGCTCAATACGTAGACCGGGGCCTGGATGCGCTCGGCGATGTCGAAGGCGCACCAGCCGAACTCGAAGCATTCGTTAATCGAGCCGGGCAGCAGGATGAGCGATTCGATGTCGCCGTGGCCCATGTTGGCTACAAAGGTCAGGTCGCCTTGTGAGGTGCGGGTGGGCAGGCCGGTGCTGGGGCCCATGCGCTGGACATCCCAAATCACAATTGGCACCTCGGCAAAATAAGCCAGCCCGGCGTATTCGGTCATCAGGCTCATGCCCGGCCCGGAGGTGGAGGTCAGGGCGCGCAGGCCGCTCCAACCCGCGCCGACGCACATGCCGATTGCGGCCAGTTCATCTTCGGCCTGGATGACGGCGAAGGTGTTTTTGCCGTCTTTGGTTTTGCGCAATTGCGGCAGGTAGTCGTTTAGGGCCTCGGCCAGGCTGGAGGCCGGGGTAATCGGATACCAGGCGGCAAACTGCACCCCGCCATAAATCGCGCCAATGGCGGCGGCGGTGTTGCCGTCGGTCATGATTAATCCGTCGGTTTTGTCGAGCGGCTCCAGGACGAAAGGGTCGGTCTTGGTCAGGTTGTCGGCGGCCCATTCGGATCCGGCGGCGACCATGCGCATGTTCATCGAAACCGGGCGTTCCTTGTTTTTGAAATGGAATTTGAGCGCCATTTCGATTTTTTCCTGGTCGATTCCAATCATCTGCGCCAGCACGCCGACATAGACCATGTTGGCGACCAGGTCGCGCAAGTTGGCCGGGATTTCGGTGTCGGCGCGCACCAGTTGTTTAACCGGCATAGGGTAAACGCTGATGTCGTCGCGGTTGATGGTCAGTTTGATGTCATCAGGGTAG
>JAWOIR010000081.1:0-2577 GCA_046484545.1 Anaerolineales bacterium | reverse complement strand
GGCTCTCCTCGTCAGGCGGCGTATGCCGCATCATGTTATAGAAATATTAAACACAAACCACATGGAAAGGGATTCCCGATGAAATTTACCGATGGCTACTGGCAAATGCGACCCGGTTTTGAGCCGAACTTCGCCGCCCAGGCTTATGATGTCCAGGCCGATTCTGATTCGCTCATGGTTTATGCCCCAACAAAGACAATCAAACATCGCGGCGATACGCTCAACCTGCCGATGCTGACCGTGCGCTACTCCGCGCCGATGGAGGGGGTCATTCGCGTGCAGGTCGTTCATCACAAGGGCGGCAAAACGCCCCAGCCGCAGTTTGAGATTTTCGAGACGCCAGTTACGCCCAGGGTTGAGATAACGGATTCGGCGGCGGAACTCACTTCCGGCGGGTTGACGGTTCGGGTAACGCGCGGCGATTCGTGGGGAGTCGCGTTCCACGCTGGGGCCGGGAAACTGACCGGCAGCGGCTGGCGCGCCCTGGGCTTTGTCGATACGCCCGGCGGACGGTTCATCCACGAACAACTCGATTTGGGCGTCGGCGAAATTGTCTATGGCCTGGGCGAGCGTTTTACGCCGTTCATCAAAAACGGCCAGGTGGTTGATATTTGGAACGAGGATGGCGGTACAAGCAGCGAGCAATCGTATAAGAATATTCCGTTCTACCTGACCAACCGCGGTTATGGTGTTTTTGTCAACCACCCGGAGCGGGTTTCGTTTGAAGTTGGTTCCGAGAAAGTCGAGCGGGTGCAGTTCAGTGTGCCCGGCGAAAGCCTGGATTATTTTGTGATTTACGGCCCCACCCCGCGAGAAATTTTGGGCCGTTACACTGCCCTGACTGGCCGCCCGGCTCTGCCGCCAGCCTGGTCGTTTGGCCTGTGGCTTTCGACCTCCTTCACCACTGATTATGATGAAACGACAGTTAACAGCATGATTGGCGGCATGACTGAGCGTGGCATTCCCTTGAGCGTCTTTCATTTCGACTGTTTTTGGATGCACGAATTCAACTGGACCGACCTGGTCTGGGATGCGCGCGTCTTCCCCGACCCCGCCGGGATGCTGGCGCGCCTGCACGAGCGCGGGCTGAAAGTGTGCGTGTGGATTAATCCGTACATCGCCCAGCGCTCGGTCTTGTTCGACGAGGCTGCGGCGGCGGGCTATCTGCTCAAACGGCCTGACGGCTCGCTCTGGCAGTGGGACATGTGGCAGGCTGGCATGGGCATTGTCGATTTCAGCAACCCGGCAGCCTGCACCTGGTTTGCCGAAAAACTGCGCGTCCTGCTCGAACTCGGCGTGGACGCCTTTAAAACCGACTTCGGTGAGCGCATCCCCACCGACGTGGTCTGGTTCGACGGCTCCGACCCGCACAAGATGCACAACTATTACAGTTTTCTCTACAATCAGACGGTTTTCAACCTGCTCAAGGAAGTTCGCGGCGAGGGCGAAGCCGTGCTGTTTGCCCGCTCCGCCACGGCAGGCGGGCAGCAATTCCCGGTTCACTGGGGTGGCGATTGCACCGCCACCTTTGAATCGATGGCCGAAAGCCTGCGCGGCGGCCTGTCGCTCAATCTTTCCGGTTTTGGCTTCTGGAGTCATGATATAGGCGGTTTCGAGCAAACCGCCTCGGCTGCGGTTTATAAACGCTGGTGCGCCTTCGGTTTGCTTTCCTCGCACAGCCGCCTGCACGGCAGTTCGTCCTATCGCGTCCCCTGGCTTTACGATGAAGAAGCCGTTGATGTCCTGCGCAAATTCACCCGCCTGAAAGCCAGCCTGATGCCCTATCTGTACCGGGCCGCCCTCCAGGCCCACGAATCCGGGCTGCCGATGTTGCGGGCCATGATGCTGGCCTTCCCCGGCGACCCGGCCTGCGAAACCCTTGATCGTCAGTACATGCTCGGCGATTCTCTGCTGGTTGCGCCGGTTTTCTCTGAAAATGGCGAAGTGACCTGGTATGCCCCCGCAGGCCGCTGGACAAATCTTTTGGATGGGAAAACGGTGGATGGGCCGCGCTGGATACGCGAGACACACGACTACTTGAGTCTGCCGCTCCTGGTGCGACCGAACAGCGTGCTGCCCCTCGGCCTGCATTCCGATAAACCCGATTACGACTACGCTGACGGCCTGACCCTTCAACTCTTCGAACTGGAGCCGGATGCCGTTGTCGAAACCCCCATCCCTGCCTTGGTTGGTGAACGCACCCGCTTCCGCACCACGCGCGAAGGGCAGACGATTCACCTGGAACGAACCGGCCCGGCCAAAGCCTGGAACGTGCTGCTGGTCAACATCCCGGCTGTGAGTTCGGTCAGCGCCGGGGAAGTGGAATCGACCGATTCTGGCGTGCTGGTCAGGCTTCAGGCGCAGGTCAGCCAGGTGGCAATCCAATTGTAAATCGTAGGGGCGATCCGCCGGCTCGCCCCTACGATTTATCTGAACAGGTAAATTAACCCGACCACCACCCCAATGCTGACCACCAGCCAGCGCAGGTGGTCAGCATTGGGGTGGTGGTCGGGTTAATTTACCTGTTCAGATAAATCGTAGGGGGGAGCCGCCGGCTCGCCCCTACGATTTACAATT
>JAWOIR010000457.1:0-8488 GCA_046484545.1 Anaerolineales bacterium | reverse complement strand
TGGCGTTTAATCCATGCAGCAGGTACAGCACCGGGTATTTTTGTTCGCCCTGCTGGTAGCAGGGCGGCAGTACGGCATAGTAATCCATCGGCTTGTCCAGCAGGCCCGCGCCGGTACTGCCCGATTCGATGGATGCCGGGGAACAGGCGGGCGTGCTGGCAGTGGCTGTTGGCGTGGGCGTCGCTGTTTCTGCCCGGGTGGGGATGGCGGCCAGGGCTGGGGTGGCGGTTGGCAGTTCGCGCGTGGGGGATGCGGTTGTAGCAAGCCCCGGCTCAACAGGCGCGCAGCCAGCCAGCCAGACCATCAGGAAGAACAGATGAAGGATTTTGATTTGTGATTTGTCCATTGACGATGCACCCAACTTAGGATTATACTCTCGCTGTTCGGGGTGTAGCGCAGTTGGCAGCGCACCGCGTTTGGGACGCGGGGGTCGGCGGTTCAAGTCCGCCCACCCCGACACATAAACCGCCGATTCCTGCAAAGAGTCGGCGGTTTTGCTTTTGTAGCGAGGGATGTTATCCCGCGTGCCTGGGCGTCGGTTTCCCCATTGAGGGGATGATACAAGTCCGCCCACCCCGACACATGAAACCGCCGATTCTCCCATAGGGTCGGCGGTTTCTCTTTTGTAGCGGGATGTTATCCCGCGTGCCTGGGCGTCGGTTTCTCCGTTTAGGTTGGTAGGATAAGATGTTATCTTGTCCACCGTGTTTTACGGTACAATTTATTCATTCCCTGTCAAAAAAAGGATTTCTTATGCCCCTTCATCTGACCCTCACCTCCCCAACCGCATTCACTGGCTTGACCATCGTCCCGACCCCTGCACCTGAAAGCGTAACCCTCGAAACCGCCGGCAAAGAAGTCGGCGACATTCGTTTGCTGAACGGCAAAGCGGTGCTCTCGCTCGGCCCGCAGGACAAAATCAACGCCGAGATGATTCGCCGCGCGGGTGGTTTGCTCGCCAAATGGTTGATCAAACACGAAGTCGCCAGCGCCGGTCTGGAATTGGCTCCGCTTTTCGACTTTGACCTGACTCCCGAAGCCGCCCTGAGTGCCCTGGTCGAAGGGTTACTGCTCGGGAACTTTAAATTCGACAATTACAAATCCGACAAAAAGAGCCTCGACATTACCTTGAACTTGCTGGTCGAGGGCGAGACCGCTTCCCTTCAAAAGGCTCTCGAAAAAGCGACCATCGTCAGCGAATCCGTTAACCTGGCGCGCGAGTGGTCGCACGAACCTGGCAATGTCATCAACCCGGTCACGCTGGTCGAGCGCGTCCAAAAACTGGCCGCCGAAGTCGGTCTGAAATGCACCGTGCTGGACGACAAACAACTCGAAGCAATGGGCGCGGGCGCAATCGTGGCTGTCGGCAAGGCGTCTGCGACTCCCAGCCGTTTGATCATCCTCGAACATGCGGGCACAACCAACGAGCAGCCGGTTGCGCTGGTCGGCAAGGCACTGACCTTCGACACCGGCGGCTATTCGTTAAAGCCCAGTGACGGCATTGCCACCATGAAATACGATAAAAGCGGCGGGATGACCGTTATCGCAACTCTGGTGGCTGCCGCCCGCCTGCAACTGCCCGTCCCGCTCGTCGGTGTCATCCCTTCTGCTGAGAACATGATTTCAGGACACGGCTACCGTCCTGACGACATCCTGACCGCTCTGAACGGCAAGACCATCGAAGTCCTCAATACCGACGCCGAGGGGCGCCTTGTCCTGGCCGATGCCCTGACCTATGCCGAGCGTACCTTCAAGCCGCGTGCCATGATTGATATCGCCACCCTGACCGGAGCGGTCCTGATTGCGCTTGGGACGGTGCGCGCCGGGGTGTTGAGCAACAGCAGCGCGCTGGCCCAGTCATTACTTCAGGCCGGGGAACGCACCTTCGAGCGCCTGTGGCAACTTCCCCTGGACGAGGAATATTTTGACCAGATTAAAGGCGACGACAGCGACATTAAAAACGTCGGCGGGCGCAAGGCCGGGACGATTATCGGCGGCATGTTCCTGAAACAGTTCGTCACCGATACCACCGCCTGGGCGCATATCGATATGGCCGGCATGATGAGCGCCGAAAAAGACCTGCCTTACTGCCCCAAAGGCGGCATGGGCTTTGGCGTGCGGCTGTTTATTGATTATCTGGAAAATCTTTAATGTCAATGTGGAAACGGTAGTGGCGAGCCGTCGGCTTGCCCCTACCGTTTTCATTGAGGAGGCTGTATGACCGCATACGTCATCGTTGATATCGAAGTCAGCGACCCGGCTGGCTACGAGGAATACAAAAAACTGGCCCCCGCTGCCGTCGCCCTGTACGGAGGCCGTTATGCCGCGCGCGGCGGCAAAACTGAAACGCTGGAGGGCGATTGGTCGCCCTCGCGGCTGGTCATCCTTGAATTTCCGAGCATCGAACAGGCCAAAGCCTGGCTCAACTCGCCAGAATACGCTCCGGCTCGTGCCATGCGTCACCAGTACGCCACGAGCCGGATGGTGGTCATTGAAGGGGCCTGACCCATGCCTGGTCACCTCATCGCACGCGGACGCACCGCCGAAGTCTATGCCTGGGAGACAGACAAAGTCGTCAAGGTATATTTGCCGGAATTCAGCGCCGAAGATGCCGACTATGAGGCAAAAATCGCGGCGGCGGTGCAGGAATCGGGGGTAGCCTGTCCTCGTTTCTATGAGCAGGTCGAGGTCGAGGGGCGTCCCGGATTGGTCTACGAGCGCATTGAGGGCGTCCCAATGTTAGACCTGCTTTTCAAAAGTCCGTGGCGCGTCCCGCCCCTGGCAAAGCGGATGGCAAAATTGCACCGTGCAATGCACCAGCCGGTTATCGAGGCCGACCTGCCCAACCAGCGCGAAAAACATACCCGGCGAATCGAGCGGTCTGACATCCTGCCTGCCGCGCTCAAGACGCGCCTGCTGGAGGCTTATGCAAAAATCCCGGATGAAAGCCGCCTGTGTCACGGCGATTTTCATCCGGGAAATATTTTGTCGAACGCCGGGGGCGACCTGGCGATTGACTGGATTGATGTTTCAGTCGGCCACCCGCTGGGGGATGTGGCCCGCACAACCATCCTGCTGAAAGGCGCGGCGGCCACGTTTCCCAGACTGCATTTGCGCTGGCTGGTGAACTGGCTCCACGACCACTACCTGCGCGCTTATTTTGTCGACGGCGGCGACCGGGACATTTATCGCGCCTTTTTGCCCATCGTAGCGGCGGCGCGCCTGGCCGAGGGCATACCCGAGTTGCGGGGCTGGCTGCTCAAACAGGCCGAGACGGTTTACCAGGCGTAGGCTTCAGGGGCCTGACCGCCGGGGCCGGGGAAGATTTCGTCCAGTTTCTTGAGCGCCTCTTCGCTGAATTGTATTTCGAGGGCGCGCAGAGCGCCGGTCAGTTGCTCGTCGGTGCGCGGGCCGATGATGGGGGCGGTCACGACCGGGTTCTTCAACAGCCAGGCCAGGGCCACATCTGCCGGGTTTTCGCCCATTTCCTTGCAGAACTGCTCCCAGGCTTCGAGTTTGGGGCGATGCTTATTAATTTCCTTCTGCACATTCTCGGAAGCGCGACGGCCCTTTTCGATTTTTTCCAGCACGCCGCCCAACAGGCCGCCCGCCAGCGGACTCCACGGAATCAGCCCCAGGCCGTATTCCTTGCAGGCCGGGATGACCTCCAGTTCAATCATGCGCGCGTTCAGGTTATAGAGCGATTGCTCGCTGACCAGCCCCATGAAATTGCGGGCTTTGGCTTTTTCCTGCGCCTGGGTGATGTTCCACCCGGCAAAGTTGGACGAGCCGACATAGATGACCTTGCCCTGCTGGACAAGCACTTCCATCGCCTGCCAGATTTCATCCCAGGGGGTCAGCCGGTCGATATGGTGGAATTGGTACAGGTCGATGAAATCGGTCTGCATCCGTTTGAGTGAGCCTTCGACTGCCTCGCGGATGTGACGAGCCGACAGGCGCGATTGATTTGGCCACTCGCCCATATTTCCATAGACCTTGGTGGCGATGACGGTCTTTTCGCGCCGTCCGCCGCCCTGCGCGAACCAGCGCCCGACGATTTGCTCGGTAATCCCCTCCCCGGTTTTCCAGCCGTAAACATTGGCCGTGTCGAAGAAATTAATTCCCAACTCGAGGGCCTTGTCCATGATGGCAAACGATTCTTTTTCCTCGGTGTGCGGGCCAAAATTCATCGTCCCCAGGCACAGACGGGATACCTTCAGGCCGGTGCGGCCTAACTGTGTGAATTCCATAGCAGCCTCCTGTTTTGAATGATATTTTTATCTTAACACAAAACCATCGCAAAAAACAATTTACCCGGTGGTAAGATTAAGCAAGAAAAATTCTGCATTCTTCATTCTAAATTCTGCCTTCCTCATGCTCTCCCCCACCTCCCTCGTCCTGGTCTGCTTCTTACCCCACCCGCGCGATATGGAAATCGCCCGGCTGTTGGGCTGGTATCGTATCCCGCTCAAATCTGCGCCCAAAGTCGTCAGTGTGGATTACCTGGCCTTTTACCAGCCGGCCAGTTTTGGCGAGCGCGGCGCGCGGATTGAGTACATCGCCCCCGTGCGCGGACACGAACTGACCACCCGCGCCGACCTGCTGCGTGACGAACCCGACCACCCTCGCGCCCACGAGGAATACTACAAATTGCAACTCGGCGCGCTCGAAAAACTAAAATCTCCCATCAGCGCTGAAAAATGGCGCCGCGTGACCTTCTTCTACTCGACTGGCGAATATCTGCTGCAAGCCCGCACCCTGGCTGACTTGATTGTCCGTGACGACGAACGCGCCCTGCTTTGGAAGTCCCTGCGCGAGCGCGCCCAGGCCTCCCACTATCGCACCGCCGCCGACCTGCCCGAAGCCGAACTGCCGCCGGAAGTGTTGATGGCGTTGCTCGGGTTTAAAGTTGGTGAGCCGAAAGGGATGTATTGGCCAGAGGAACCAGATGAGCCAGATGATGCAAATGAGCCAGAAGAAGTAGATGAGCCAGGGGAGGCGGAATGGTAGAGAACAAATCCCGTGAAGGCAAAGGCTTTCGCAAGTTGCTGGTCTGGCAACGGGCGCATGAATTATCTTTGCTGGTGTACCAGATGACATCCGATTTCCCCAAACCAGAGCAATTTGGCCTGACATCTCAACTTCGCCGTGCGGCCGTCTCAGTCCCCGCCAACATCGCCGAAGGATTCGCCCTCGGTACCGACCCGCAATTCCTGCGCCATCTTAGAATCGCCCAGGGTTCGCTTGCTGAAGTGGAATACTACTTTATCCTCTTCCATGACTTACACTATGCACAAAAAGACCAAGTTGAAAAAGTCGAATCCTTGCGCGCCGAAACCGGCTACCTGCTCAGCAAGCTTATCGCCAGCATAGAATCTCGAAGTCGAAAGGCGTAATTGGAGGAGTAAAAGACTCAGATGAGCCAAAAGTGCCAGATGAACCAAAAGAAGTTACAAATTCTTGCCGCATCTGGCTCCTCTGGTTTCTCTGACCCTCTGCCTCTCCTGCCCCTTTGAACCCTCTGGACTTCCCCATGCCCGAACCCAACCCTACCCCCAACCCCTCCCCCGAACCCGTCTGGACATATCGCGGCTACAAACTCAAGTCGAGCGAATTCACCACCGCTATGGTGCACCTGTTCCGCGCCGAAATCCAGCGTGCCAACGTCTGGCGGCAGCGACTCGACACCACCACCAATTGGGCCGTCGTCACCACTGGCGCGGCGCTCTCCTTTGCTTTTACCCAAGCCCAGGGCAGCCATATCGTCATCCTGCTCAACGTCTTGCTGGTGACCACCTTCCTTATCATGGAAGCCCGTCGCTATCGCTACTACGAACTATGGGCCTCGCGCGTGCGCCTGATGGAAACCGACTTCTACGCCGCCATGCTCGTCCCGCCCTTTCATCCCTCCCCAGATTGGGCCGAGAGCCTGGCTGAAAGCTTGCTGACTCCACATTTTCCCATCTCTTCCTGGGAAGCCATCGGACGCCGCCTGCGCCGCAACTATCTGTGGATTTACGCCATCGTTGGCCTGGCCTGGATTGCCAACCTGTGGCTTATGCCCATCCCGGTGGACGACCTGCCGCATTTCATCGAACGCGCCGCTATTGGGGGCCTGTCTGGTGAACTTGTCCTGGCCCTGGTCGCCCTGTACTTTTTTGCACTCGGATTTTTTGCCCTATTGACCCTCAACCTGCGACAGGCCAGTGGCGAAGTCTTGCCGCGCTTTAACCTTCCAAACTTTAATCTCGGCAAAATGGGCGGCTTGCGCGCCTGGTTCCGGCCCTCCGCCCGCCGCCAGCAAATGCTAACTTTCATCGTCACCAACCACCCCGAAACAATTTCAGACACCATCTTAAGAGACATGCGCCGCGGCGCAACCATTGTGGATGGCAAAGGTGCCTACAGTGGCCAGCCCCACAGCGTCCTGATGGTTGCCCTGACTGCCACTGAAATTACCCAACTCAAGTCGCTGGTTGCGCAGGCCGACCCGAAGGCGTTTGTGATTGTTTCACCTGCCCAGTCAATTTATGGCGGCGGCTTTATACCTTTGGACCATGGCAAATGAACCCTCCAGAGCAGATGACATCCATCCGTCTCAGGCAACTTATGCAGGCCCTGAACGCCATCGAAAAAGGCGAATACCGGCCCGATATGCTTGTGGATATACTTTCCCACCAGGATGAAGTCGGACAATTGGCGCGAATGCTGGACGCGGTAGCGCGCGAAGTGTTATTCAAAGAAAGACAGCGACAATTATTGCGCACCGTCATCCCGATTGGGGTATCCCTTTCAGCCGAAAAAGACTTCAACCGGCTGCTCGAAACAGTTGTCTTAAAATCCCAGGAAATTACCAATGCCGACGCCGGCACACTCTACCTGGTGGAAGAAGGTCAGTGGCTGCGGTTTATGATAGTTCGCAATGTCTCCCTGGGGTTAGCCAACGGAGGAACCAGCGGCAACCCGGTCACCTTCCAGCCCATTCCGCTCTATAAATCCAACGGCGAAGAAAATCGCGCCAACGTTGCCTCGTATGTTGCCCTCACCGGTGAGCGCGTCAACATCCCCGACGCCTACCAGGCTGAAGGCTTCGACTTCACCGGCACAAAACTGTTCGACCAGCGCACCGGCTACCGCTCCAAATCATTTTTTGCCTTCCCGCTTGAAAACCAATCTGGCGAAGTTATCGGTGTCTTGCAACTCATTAACGCAAAAGACCCGCAAAGTGGCGAAATTATTCCCTTCCAGCCTGATGACGTACTTGAAAGCCTGGTCATGCTGGCCTGCGCCGCACTGGATGGATACATCCGCGAACAACGCTTGCACCAGGAAATTGCCAAATTACGCATCGAAATTGACGAAACCCGCCGTGCCCACCAGGTGGCCGAAATCACAGAAACCGACTATTTCAGGTTTTTACAGAGCAAGGCCAGTGAAATGCGCCGCAAGATTTCAAAACAGGATAAAAAATGAAAACCACACTCATTAAAAACGGGACGATAATCACTGCGGACGATACCGTCAAAGCGGACCTTCTCATCGAAGGTGAACAAATCCGTTTAACCGCCTCGTCCCTGACCGCCCCACCCGACGCCCTGGTCATCGACGCGAGTGGCAAATTCCTACTTCCCGGTGGGGTCGACCCACACTGCCATTTCGACCTGCCCATGTTCGGCACCGTCTCATCTGACGACCACTACACTGGCCACAAAGCCGCCGCATTCGGCGGCACCACCACCGTCATGGATTTCGCCACGCTTTCCCCACCTATTTCCGCAGGGAATGGGGAGGGCCAGGGGGGGGTCTTAACCCGCAGCGTCCACGAATGGCTCCAAAAATCCGCCAAAGCCGCCATCGACTACTCCTTCCACATGAACCTGACCCAATTCGACGACGCCATCGCCGCCGAATTCCCGGCCCTGGTTGAAATGGGCATCACCACCCTGAAAGTTTTCACTGCCTACAACAACCGTCTGCGCCTCGACGACGGCGCCATCTTCCAGGCCATGCGCGAAGCCAAAAAGCACGGTATGTTGGTCATGGCCCACTGTGAAAACGGCGATGTCATCGAACCATTGATAGCCGAAGCCCTGGCTGCCGGACACATTTCTCCCGAATGGCACGCCCACACCCGTCCGGCCTGGGGCGCGGTCGAAGCCACCCTGCGCCTGGCTGCCATGGCCGCCCAGGCTGATGCCCCGGTTTATATCGTCCACATGAACGCTGGCGGCGAAGCCGACATGCTCCAGTATGCCCGCGAACACGGCGCGCCGGTCATGGGCGAGACCTGTCCGCAGTATTTGTTCTTTACCGTGGAACATCTCAAACGTCCCGACGGCGCGAAGTGGATTTGCTCGCCGCCCATGCGAACCGAGGCCGACAACGCCCGCCTGTGGAGCGCGCTTGCGGACGGCGGCATCCAGGTCGTCGGCACCGACCATTGCCCGTTCTTCTTCGATGGCACCAAGCCAATTATTTATGAAGGCAA